>NZ_JBQAHZ010000039.1:0-43699 GCF_051917185.1 Bacillus cereus group sp. MYBK108-1 | reverse complement strand
GTGGCACCCGTAGCACCTGTGTTACCTTGAGCACCTTGAGGTCCAGTAGCGCCAGTGGCACCCGTAGCACCTGTGTTACCTTGAGCACCTTGAGGTCCAGTAGCGCCAGTGGCACCCGTAGCACCTGTGTTACCTTGAGCACCTTGAGGTCCAGTAGCGCCAGTGGCACCCGTAGCACCTGTGTTACCTTGAGCACCTTGAGGTCCAGTGGCACCCGTAGCACCAGTAGCACCCGTAGCACCTGTGTTACCTTGAACACCTTGAGGTCCAGTAGCGCCAGTGGCACCCGTAGCACCTGTGTTACCTTGAACACCTTGAGGTCCAGTGGCACCCGTAGCACCCGTAGCACCTGTGTTACCTTGAGCACCTTGAGGTCCAGTAGCGCCAGTGGCACCAGTAGCACCTGTGTTACCTTGAGCACCTTGAGGTCCAGTGGCACCAGTAGCACCAGTAGCACCCGTAGCACCTGTGTTACCTTGAACACCTTGAGGTCCAGTAGCGCCAGTGGCACCAGTAGCACCTGTGTTACCTTGAACACCTTGAGGTCCAGTAGCACCAGTAGCACCCGTGTTACCTTGAGGTCCAGTAGGTCCAGGAGGCCCGCCAGAAGGTCCGGTAGGTCCGGTAACTCCTATACCCGTAGCGCCAGTGGCACCGGTAGCGCCGGTAGCACCTGTGTTACCTTGAACACCTTGAGGTCCAGTAGCGCCGGTAGCACCCGTAGCACCCGTGTTACCTTGAACACCTTGAGGTCCGGTAGCGCCCGTGTTACCTTGAGGCCCCTGAGGTCCAGTAGCACCCGTAGCACCAGCAGGTCCTTGAGCACCTGTATTGCCGGTAGCACCTGTGTTACCTTGAGGTCCAGTAGCACCCGTAGCACCAGCAGGTCCTTGAGCACCTGTATTGCCGGTAGCGCCCGTGTTACCTTGAGGTCCCTGAGGTCCAGTAGCGCCGGTAGCACCAGCAGGTCCTTGAGCGCCTGTATTACCGGTAGCGCCTGTATTACCTTGAGGTCCTTGAGGTCCAGTGGCACCAGTGTTACCTCGAGGTCCAGTGGCACCAGTAGCGCCTGCTGGTCCAGTAGGTCCGGTAGGTCCTTGAATAAACGAAGCAGAATTAACTAGAGCAGTTTGTAATGCTGCTATTAATTTAAGGAGCTCTTGAAGTGTGCAAGGGTCAATTCGGAATAATTTTGTAATGTATAGTAAATAGTTAATGAGATTTTGAAGCTCAATAAATACAGCGCTTGCTACAAAGGTTGGATTTCTTAATATAGTTATTAAGTTTTTAATAATAGCTAACCCTTGTGCTTTCAGGGAGGAAGTAGCGTCTAGTGAACAAATAAATTTACTCAGTAGGTTCAATGTATCGATTAGATCTTCAATATTTTGGGGAGATGGATTTGCGAAAAGTTTTGGGATTATTTTTGTTAAATCAATAATAATCGCACGAAATGTTCTAAGTTGAGCTTTAGTAATTGGGATTGATGGAGTATTTGGGATTCGTCCGGCGCTACTTGGAAAGCATGGTTTGGAGAATTTGTTTTGATTGTCGTTATAACGAGACATTAAATCTCTCCTTTCTCACGAAAATGTGAACGAAACTCATCATAGTAGATGCAGAAATTAGTTAAATGGTCATAGTAAAATCGTTTGTTTAAAGAAAAAATAGAAAAAACGCCTTACAATAAGGCGTTTTTTCTATTTTCTGCGTATTGATAATATCGCTTTAATGAAATTTTTGATTTGAATCCAGCGAGTTTTATAATTTCTGATTCAGGAGTTTCTTTTTTTATTAAGTTTAAAATATAGGTGTTACGAAAATGTTGTCCTGAAATTCCTTTACGTAAATTGGCTCTAGCCACTTCGAGGCGAATCATTTTTTGTATAGCAATTTCCGTTAATGCCTTTGGTGCATCATTTTCATATACCCACCTGTATGTTCCACGGTTAAAATCGAATGCGACAAATAATGGATCATCACTATGGTATTTGGGGCGAACTGGTTCCGGGATGCTTTTGTAATAATTATATAGTTGTTTTTTGTCTTCTTTTGCTAATGTAATTGTTCTTTCTACACCTGCGGTTGCTGGGATTGATAATGTGTTAGTTTCAAAGTGAACGTGATGCATTGTTAATGCTGTAAGTTCCTGTAAGGATAAACCGTAGTCAATCAATAGATTTAAAATAGCAATATTGCGATCCATTAATAAGGGGCGCACAGGAAGTTGTTTTTCTGAAAGTCCTTCTAATGAAGTGACTATATACTTTAACCTTTTTTCTTCATCAGGTGAAATGAAATCTTCGTTACGAAGTGTACGGTCTGGTTGAATAGATATCTCCATATTTTTCAATGGATTAGGAATGTTTAGAAAATGATGCATTCTATTTAGTACAATAAATACACGATGCATCGTTTTTTCTGAGTAATGTCGATTCGTTTTTAAATCGGAAAAGTAATCTTCGTAGTCTTTTGTACAAAGTGTAGCCCATATATTACTGGAAGGGAGCTTTTTGTTTTTTTCTAACCAATGTCCGAAGTCTTCAACGTCATAAACATAACGTTTAATAGTTGAGGGTTTTCGGCCTTTATTCAATAAAAAAATAGAAAAGGCTTGTATTGTATCATGGAATTCCGTTGTCTCCATAGTCCCACCACCTTAATTATTTCTTATATTATAGCAAACTTTTCTGAAAATAGGCATTTACAAGGGGGACAGGAATAATAATATTTGGTGAGTGGATAAAATGAGGTGATTGTATGGAACAATCGATGCGAAAGAAAAACAATAATCAAATTAATATTGTGTTAAACCATCGAAAGAAAATTTCTTTGCCAGCCGCAGAAAATAAAACGGTAATTTCAAATGAAACTACAATTAAACATGAAATGCTGCAGAGAATTGAAGAAGAGATGGGGAAGCTTGTTGGGATGGATGATATAAAAAAGATAATAAAAGAAATATATGCTTGGATTTATGTGAATAAAAAAAGACAAGAGAAGGGATTGAAGTCAGAGAAGCAAGTACTTCATATGCTGTTTAAAGGGAATCCAGGTACAGGGAAGACAACAGTTGCTAGAATGATAGGAAAATTGCTGTTTGAGATGAATATTCTATCGAAAGGCCACTTGGTTGAAGCTGAACGTGCTGATCTTGTAGGAGAGTACATCGGCCATACAGCCCAAAAAACAAGAGACTTAATAAAAAAAGCAATGGGAGGTATTTTGTTTATTGATGAGGCGTATTCTTTAGCTCGAGGAGGAGAGAAGGACTTTGGAAAAGAAGCAATTGATACGCTTGTAAAACATATGGAAGATAAACAACATGGTTTTGTATTGATTTTAGCTGGATATTCAAGAGAGATGAATCACTTTCTTTCATTAAATCCAGGGCTGCAATCTCGTTTTCCATTTATTATTGAATTTGCGGATTACTCGGTAAATCAGTTGTTGGAAATTGGGAAAAGAATGTATGAAGAGCGTGAATATCAGTTATCGAAAGAGGCTGAATGGAAATTTAGGGATCATTTACATGCTGTAAAGTATTCGTCGCAAATTACATCGTTTAGTAATGGGCGGTATGTACGGAATATTGTTGAAAAATCAATTCGTACACAGGCGATGCGGTTGTTGCAAGAAGATGCCTATGATAAAAATGATTTAATTGGAATATCGAGTATGGATTTGATGCTCGAAGAGGAGACGCACAGTACATAAACTGTGCGTCGATTTTTGTGTATAAGTTCGTTTACTCTTTTTTTGCTTTTTCTTGGTGTGCTTTATGGAAGTGTTCCATTTTAGCGCTCTTTTCGTGTGCTGAATTAGGATCGTGCCCGAATTGATTTACTGAGCTTTTTTGAGCTCCTTTATTAACGTGGTTTGTCATTTGTATTCACCTCACTTTAAAAATTAGTATAAACATTATATAAAGAAAAAATCGTTAGAAAAGAAAAACCTCTTTACGATATGTAAAGAGGTTAGATTGCTATTTATGCATTGAACGTTCTTTCGTTTCGATACGTCTGTGCGGTAAATGCCATTTGTAATGAATAGAAACCATGCGGAAGCAAACAATTAAAATGAATAAAATGTAAAGAGCCCAATCGCTAACAATAATTTGAGCGCCAATTAAGAAACCTGCTAAAATTGTCCAAAAGGCATATACTTCAGCTCGAAGAACGAGAGGTTTTCTGCGGGCTAAAAGATCGCGAATGATACCGCCGCCGATACCAGTTAAAACAGCTGCTACAATTGTGGCGCTAATTGGTAAATTTAATTTTTGGGCATATAATGCTCCTTGTACAGCAAATGCTGATAAGCCGATAGCGTCAGTGATATTTTCCCACTTTTTCCAATGTCTAATTAACTTATTTGGAAAAAGAAAAATAATAGTCATTGATAAAAGTGCGATTTGGAATAACATGTCTTGTTGCCAAAACGCGACAATCGGATAACCGATTAATAAATTACGAAGGGCACCTCCCCCAAATGCGGTTGCCATTCCTAAAATATACACCCCGAAAATATCATAATCCTCTTCCATTGCAACAATGGCTCCGCTTAGTGCGAAAGCGATTGTGCCTATGATGCTAAAAATCTCCCATGCCATGAATTTTCTCCCCCGCTAACTAGATGAAATGTGCTTCCTCTGCTATTATATTAGAAGGTTTAAATTTCGAAAAGGATGAGTGAACATATTTGATGGAAGAAAAAGAAAAAGTCATATTAGTAGGCTGTCAATTGCCACAAGATGATGATGAAAAATTTATGCATTCCATGAAAGAGCTTGCATCACTAGCGAAGACTGCACGAGCAGAATTGTTAGTGTCAACAACGCAAAAACGACCAAAGTTTCATCCGGCAACTTACATAGGTAAAGGGAAATTAGAAGAGCTTACAATGTTAACTGAAGAATTAGAGCCGGATGTTATTGTATTTAATAATGAATTAACGCCGAGTCAAATTCGGAATTTATCCTCAGTATTAGATGCGAGAGTAATTGATCGAACGCAACTAATACTGGATATTTTTGCGCAACGTGCGAAGTCGAGGGAAGGTAAGCTTCAAGTAGAATTAGCTCAGTTGCAATATACAATGCCGCGTCTTATGGGGCAAGGATTGTCCTTATCGCGTCTTGGTGGTGGTATTGGAACGAGAGGACCGGGTGAGACGAAATTAGAGACGGATCGTCGTCATATTCGATCCCGTATTGATGAAATAAAGAAACAACTTGCAGTTGTTGTGGAACATCGAAAAAGATATCGTGAGAGAAGAAAAGATAATAAAGTATTTCAAGTTTCGTTAATAGGGTATACAAATGCAGGGAAATCGACACTGTTTAATAGATTAACGGAAGCTGATACGTTTGAAGAAAACCTTCTGTTTGCAACATTAGACCCAACGACGAGGAAGATGCCGTTACCTTCTGGTTATACAGTATTACTAACCGATACTGTTGGTTTTATACAAGATTTACCCACTTCATTAATCGCTGCTTTTCGTTCGACACTGGAAGAAGCGGGGGAAGCAGATGTCATTTTACATGTAGTTGATTCTGCGGATCCTAACTACATAGGGCATGAAAAAACAGTAAAACGATTATTATCAGAACTTGAAATTAATCATATTCCTATTATTACGTTATATAATAAAAAAGATGAATTACATCAAAACTTTATTCCGTTTCCGAAAAGTGATTTCTTAATGACTAGTGCTTTTGAAGAAAGTGATGTATTGCGTATAAAAGAAGCGATAGAAATGAAAATGAAGAAAGAAATGGATCGTTATCGAGTAGAAATCCCTCCGAGTGAAGGTAAGTTATTAACGCTTTTAAAGACGGAAACGCTATTAGCAAAGATGGAGTTTCTGGAAGATAAATTTGTATATGATTGTGCAGGGTATATTTTTACTCATTCATCGCTTAATGTGCAATTAAAGAGATTTTTAGTGGAAGAAGGAGAAAATAAAAATGTTTGATCGTTTGAAAAATGGAGAAAAAATTGCTCCAATTGTAAAAGAAGTAGAGAGTCAGATTACAGAAGTACATAAACGTGCGGATGAAGTGATTGAAAGCAATCAGTTTCGTGTATTAGAAAGTTTTCGGAAACATAAAATTAGTGACTCGCATTTTATCCCGACAACAGGTTATGGTTATGATGATATTGGCCGTGATACGTTAGAAAAAGTGTATGCTGATGTATTTGGGGCGGAAGCTGGACTTGTTCGTCCGCAAATTATTTCAGGTACTCACGCTATCTCTACAGCGTTATTTGGTATTTTACGCCCGGGAGATGAGTTATTGTATATCACTGGGAAACCGTATGATACGTTAGAGGAAATTGTTGGTGTGCGTGGGAAAGGTGTAGGTTCATTTAAAGAATATAATATCGGTTACAATGCAGTTCCGCTAACTAGTGCTGGGCTTGTTGATTTTGAGGCTGTTGCAGCGGCGATTCATAATAATACGAAAATGATCGGTATTCAGCGTTCGAAAGGTTATGCTACTCGTCCATCGTTTACTATTTCTCAAATTAAAGAGATGATCGCGTTTGTTAAAGAAATTAAACCTGATGTTGTTGTGTTTGTAGATAACTGTTATGGCGAGTTTATTGAAGAGCAAGAGCCATGTCATGTTGGTGCAGATTTAATGGCGGGTTCACTTATTAAAAACCCGGGCGGCGGAATTGTTAAAACTGGCGGTTATATTGTCGGGAAAGAACAGTATGTTGAAGCGTGTGCATATCGTTTAACATCTCCGGGAATTGGTGCGGAAGCTGGAGCGTCTTTATACAGTCTGCAAGAAATGTATCAAGGGTTCTTCTTAGCGCCACATGTTGCAGGACAAGCGCTGAAAGGTGCAATTTTTACAGCTGCGTTTTTAGAAAAGTTAGGAATGAACACGTCACCAGCGTGGAATGCGCCAAGAACAGACTTAATTCAATCGGTTCAATTTGATGATAAAGACCGTATGATTGCCTTCTGCCAAGCGATTCAATATGCATCTCCAATTAATTCGCATTTTACTCCGTATGCAAACTATATGCCAGGTTATGAAGATGATGTAATCATGGCGGCGGGAACGTTTATTCAAGGTGCAAGTATTGAATTGTCTGCTGATGGTCCAATTAGACCACCGTATGTTGCGTATGTGCAAGGTGGCTTAACGTATTCGCATGTTAAAATTGCGATTTGTTCTGCGATTGACGAATTGATTGAAAAGAATTTATTAATAATTTCTTAATGGGAAGCTGTCGATTTTGGCAGCTTTTTTCGTATAAAAGTAATGATTTATGCGATTAGAAAAAAGAATGAAAAAATTCGTAAAAAAAATTATAAAAAATCATGTGAGAAAAGCTAACATCTATTGACACTAAACATAACATGGTATAAAATGAGAAGCAGTTAAGGCGAAGGAGGAACTGAAAAATGAAAGAAGATAGACGTTCTGCCCCGCTGTTTCCTATTGGTATTGTTATGGATTTAACACAATTGTCTGCACGTCAAATTCGCTACTATGAAGAGCATAATCTTGTTTCTCCAACCCGTACAAAGGGGAATCGTAGATTATTTTCATTTAACGATGTAGATAAGTTGTTAGAAATTAAAGATTTGTTAGATCAAGGCCTGAATATGGCTGGTATTAAACAAGTGTTACTAATGAAAGAAAATCAAACAGAAGCAGTGAAAGTAAAAGAAGAAACGAAAGAAATTTCAAAAACTGAGCTTCGCAAAATACTTCGAGATGAACTACAACATACAGGTAGATTCAATCGAACTTCATTGCGACAAGGTGACATTTCAAGATTTTTTCACTAAAGATAACTGATTCTGAAGGCGATTAGAGGGACTAAGGAGGAATTTATAATGTCTAGATACACAAAAGAAGATATTTTCCGTTTGGCGAAAGAAGAGAATGTAAAGTATATCCGTTTACAATTTACGGACCTTTTAGGGGTAATTAAAAACGTAGAGATTCCAGTGAGACAATTAACGAAAGCTCTTGATAACAAAATGATGTTTGATGGATCTTCGATTGAAGGTTTCGTACGTATTGAAGAGTCTGATATGTATTTATATCCTGATTTAGACACTTGGGTAATTTTCCCTTGGACAGCTGAAAAAGGTAAAGTAGCTCGACTAATCTGTGATATTTACAATGCAGATGGCACTCCATTTGATGGAGACCCACGTAACAACTTAAAACGTGTGTTAAAAGAAATGGAAGCTTTAGGATTTTCAGACTTCAATCTTGGACCAGAGCCAGAATTCTTCCTATTTAAGGTTGATGAAAAAGGAAATCCAACATTAGAACTAAACGATAACGGTGGATACTTCGACCTTGCGCCGATGGATCTAGGGGAAAACTGTCGTCGTGATATCGTTCTTGAACTTGAAGAAATGGGATTTGAAATTGAAGCATCTCACCATGAGGTTGCTCCAGGGCAGCACGAAATTGACTTTAAATATGCAAATGCAATTCGCTCATGTGATGACATTCAAACATTCAAACTTGTTGTAAAAACAATTGCTCGTAAACATGGTTTACACGCAACGTTTATGCCAAAACCACTATACGGTGTGAACGGTTCAGGTATGCACTGTAACTTATCATTATTTAAAAATGGTGAGAACGTATTCTTTGATGCAAACGGTGACTTACAATTAAGTGATGATGCTCGTCACTTCATCGCAGGTATTTTAAAACATGCACCAGCATTTACAGCGATAGCAAACCCAACTGTAAACTCATATAAACGTCTAGTACCTGGATATGAAGCGCCTTGTTACGTAGCATGGTCTGCACAAAACCGTAGCCCGTTAGTACGTATCCCTGCATCTCGTGGTATTAGTACACGCGTAGAAGTACGTAGTGTTGACCCAGCTGCAAACCCATATTTAGTAATGGCTACATTATTAGCTGCAGGTCTTGATGGAATTAAAAACAAATTAACTCCACCAGCTGCAGTAGACCGTAACATCTATGTAATGACAAAAGAAGAGCGCGAAGAAGCAGGTATCGTTGACTTACCAGCAACATTAGCGCAAGCGTTAGTTACATTACAATCTAATGAAGTAGTATGCGGTGCACTAGGAGAACACTTACTTGAGCACTTCATCGAAGCGAAAGAGATTGAGTGGGATATCTTTAGAACACAAGTTCACCAATGGGAACGCGATCAATATATGTCTCTTTACTAAGAGGCTTGAACCCTTGATACAACTCGTATCAAGGTTTTTTTAATTCCCTATTATTACAATTTTATGTGGTTGCAAAATGAAAAACAGCCACATAAAAGCCAATAATTAATAACAAGTAGTGATATCATAGAAAAACATTATCAGATAAATGTAAGTTTTATATAATTTGTGAAATGAAAAAGCCTTGATACTACGGTATCAGGGCTTTTTTAGTGAAGTTATTGGATATGTTAACTACTAGATAATGGATTGTTTTTGGTTATTTTGAATCATGTTACTAAGAAAATCTTTTCAAAAGAATTGATTTTATCTTTTTTTAAATCACTTGTGCTATAACTTAATAATTCTTTACTGCCTGTACAACGCGACCAATTATTTTTACATCTTCAGCTGAAAGGTCGTAAGTTTTTGGTTCGTGGATAGGGTCATTACTCAATGGTATTAAAGTAATGATGCTTCCGGATTTTGAAATCTTTTTCACGGTAGCATCATAACCATTGACTTTTACAACAGCAATTTGTCCGTTTTCAACATAAGGAGTTTCCTCGACTAAAACATAAGAACCATCAGGGAATTCGAGATTCATGCTAGTGCCTTTTACAGTAAGATAAAAATACTTTTTACGCTTGTTTAAAAATGTACTTAGCATGGGTAAATAGCCTTCGATATTTTCTTCAGCGAGTATTGGTGTACCGGCTGCTACAGAACCAATGATAGGAATGTAAATAATATTTGATTGATCGTTTTGGATGGTTTCATAAATAGAAACTTCTTCTTTAACAGTATTGTCCTCTTGAGTTGCGAGTCTTTCTAAATCATCAGTAGTGATTCCTAATCCCTTACAAACTTTTATGACATTATCAACAGATGCTTTACCAATCCCTCTTGATAACATGGATTGCAGTGTTGTGGGGGGGAGACCTATTTTTTCGGCGAAGGCTCTTTTACTATAGCCAGCTTCTTTTATTAAGCGTGTTACAACCTCTGCTTTTTTCATTACTTTCACCATCTTTCTTATTAAAATGTATACGATATTGCGTATTTCTGTATATATCATAACCTAACTAAAATTGTTAGTAAATAGAAAAACATACGAAATTGAGTATTTAAATACGTTTTTTTGTTGACTAAATACGAAATTGAGTTTATATTTAAATGGAAATGAACGCAATATCGTACAAAAAACAGGTGGTGAGTAAATGTATCCGAATTTGCGTGCAGAGATGGCGAGAAAAAGAATTATGATTACACAAATTTCTTCGCATCTGAAACTTCGCCACGCAACAGTGAGCGACAAAATAAATGGTAAATTTCGTTTTTATTATGATGAAGCTTTTGAAATTAAGAAAACTTTTTTTCCAGAACATAGTTTGGAATATCTTTTTGAATTTGAAGAAAATGAAGCGAATTGAAATCGGAGGAAATTTACTTAAAATGTAACCCTATAATCAAATTATTGAATGATGATTTAATAAGAGGGTTCATATCAAAGTATTTAATTTAAATTCTGATAACTAGTTAATTTGTAAAAAGAAAGTAAAGAATTATGCGTAGTGCGAAATTATCTCAATGCAATAAAGATAGTCCAAAATTAGTAGTGAGGAGGAGATGAGGATGGGGCAATTAATTGACTCATCAGTACATAGTTCATTAGTATTTGAAGTTAATGGCAAAGTAGTAACGGATAGTTTGGTAATTGCGAAGATATTCAAAAAAATCACTTCGACGTTTTGAAGGAAGTTCGAAAACAAATTGTATATGTAGGTGAAGAGTTTGGAGGAGAAAATTTTCACGAGTCCACTTATTTTAATTCAAAGAATAGGCGAATCCCTAAATATGATTTAACAGAAGAAGCATTCACGTTACTTGTTATGGGATATACCAGTAGAGAAGCGGTTGGAATGAAAATTAAATTTATGAAAGAGTTCAAACGAATGAAGCAATATATACAAAATCAACAAAATGTGCCAAAGGACCCAATGGGGGTTTTAAAGTTAACATTTGCTGCGTTAGAAGGACATACTCAGGAGATACAAGAGATAAAGTCTGAGGTGAAGGGTTTGCGAGAAAATACGCCGCTTTATGCTATCGAGTGTGAAGAGATAACAAGGGCTGTAAAAAGGTTAGGTGTTATGTTATTGGGAGGTAAAAATTCAAATTCTTATCAGGATATCGGCCTTAGAAGGAAGTTATATAGAGATATTTATAGTCAGTTACATCGGGAATTTGGTGTGAATAGTTATAAAGCTATTAAACGTTATCATTTGGATAGAGCAATACAAATGATTAATGAAGAATATTCAATTCCAACTGTTTTAAATGAAGAAATTACAGTTAAAAACTCACAAATAAATATGGCAGACATTCAGTAGGAGGAAAGAACATGCAAAGAAAGATTTTAGTAATTACTAGCAGTTTAGCAGGGTTACCAACTGTCAGTGAATTTAAAACAAAAGAAGATGCAAAAGAGCAGGTTAGAAAGCTTATTCAAAAAGGAATGAGTCAAAATGTGATTCGTATAACACAAGAAATTCCAATGAATATCGAAATTCAAGTGGATGTTGAACTTGAGGAATAAGAGAGGTTTAGAAGAAAATAGATATGGATAGCATGATTGTTTTGAATGAATGCATAAGAAAAGAATCCGTTGCAGCGGATTCTATAAGAAAAAATATCTCTAGATAAGTATAACATTGAATACCGTTTTTGAGAATTTATGAGGTGGCTAGTATGGGGATTATTCGAGTGAAAAAAGATAGTAATTATTCCGTTATAAATAATACTGGTTTAAAAGATGAAAGGTTGTCATGGAAAGCGAAAGGAATCTTAGCCTATGCGCTTACATTACCAGACGATTGGACTTTTCATATTAGTGAATTAGCTCGACATGCTAAGGATGGAGAAGATTCGCTCCGTACAGGTTTTAAGGAATTAAAAGAATTAGGTTATGTAAAACGTTATCCTGTTCGTGATGGGAATACGAAAAAAATTACAAGGTGGGATACGGAAATTTACGAAACGCCACAAAGGGACATGCCACAAATGGAAAACCAAGATGTGGTAAAGCCATATGAGGAAAATCAGAAACTACTAAATACTAATAGACTAAATACTAATAGACTAAATACTAATAAACGAAATAATAATGATTATGATGATATGGATAAATTAGAATCTCGTGTATTCATCAATGAGAGGGTTAAAGTAAGTTGTAACTTTATTAAGGGGATGGGCATTCCGTTAAGTGAAATTGCAATTGCAGAGTTGGGGAGCTTTTGTAATTTGTTTAGTGGGGAGTTAATTCAGCATGCAATTAATAAAGCTGTTGATGAGAATGCGCCAAGATGGAACTACATTAAGGCTATATTGAGGAATTGGAAGGAGCAAGAAGTTAAAACATTAGTTGATGTGGCTATACTAGATAGACGTTTCGAAATGAGCAAGAAAAAGAAATATAACGGGACAGGTAGGAAGTATTCAAATAGAAAAGAGATTGTACCCGATTGGTTATATAAAGATGATGAATCAACAAATCTAGAAGAGGAAAGAAAAACCGTGCAGTCTACTGATGAAGAGCGTGAGAGATTACAAGAAGTGTTAAATAAATATAGGTCATAAGAAAAAATGCTAGATGATTTACAAGCAATAAAGATTGAAAAGGCTAATAAGCATATTCATGCTATTAAATTAGTATTAAGAGACTTTGTAAAAAGAACGGAAGTGGGTGAATCAGTAAGTGTTCGAATGGCTCAAAGATTATAAGAAGTTAGAAGAAGAAATTGCTTATTTAGAATACAACTTAGATAAATCAAAAGCCGAATTGAAGCGTTGGATTAGCGGTGATTTGCAAAATGTACGATTAACCGCTGAATCGGAAGGGGCTAAGGTAGAAGGACGGATTGAAGCAATTGAATATGAATTAGCTCATAAAATGAATGAGGAGTATGATTTAAAGCTTTTGATTAATAAGTTTACAGGACTGGATCATCAAATACTTAAAATGAAATATGTTGATGGAATGACTTTAGAGCAAATTGCGTTTGAATTACATTATAGTACAGGCTATATACGCCGAAAACATGCTGAAATAAGGAAGATTGTCAAGTTTTTAGATGGATTTTAGTGTTACCTTTTTGTAGGATACATGCAGTGTACAGAAAGTATTGAAAAAGTGATTTATAGTAGTAATATAAGATTTCGACGAAAGGGCAACTATTTTTATGGTTGCTCTTTTTGGTGTGAAAGAAGGTGAGTAATATGAAGTGATTTGATGGATTAATAGGTCTTTAGCTTCTAGTTATATTTAGTAAAGTAGTAGTTTTACAGGCGAAAATAATAGAAAAATAAGGAGATGTTTAATGATGAGTTTATTAGCTGCTTCAGTCAAAACAAAGAATTTGCCACAACAGGTGTTACGTTGGCAATCAATGGTAGAAAGCGAATGTTCTGCACAAGGTGTACCTGAGTTAGTTCCTTACGTGCTTGGAATTATTATGGTGGAAAGTGGAGGGAATTCTGAAACGACACCTGATATTATGCAATCCAGTGAATCACAAGGGTGGGCAATGAATACAATTAAAAACCCGAAAGATTCAATTTATTACGGAGTGAAGCATTTAAAGGGTGCTTTTGATGATGCGAAGAAAAATGGCATTACAGATTTAAGTGCCATTGTTCAATCATATAATTTTGGACGAGCTTACCTTCGCTGGTTAGCATCTAACAATAAACAGCATTCATTACCGGTGGCAGATCTGTATTCTAAAACGGTTGTTGCGCCATCACTTGGAAATACGACCGGTGCTATGGTGAAATATAGTAACCCTATTGCTGTTGCCTACAATGGTGGCTATCGATATAAAAATGGAGGGAATTTCTTCTACTCTGAAATTGTTAAGCAATATGTGGATTTTGATGGAGGAAATGGTGGCGGTGATAATAAGCCATTACAACCAAAAGGACTAGGAATTGCAACGTCTAAATACCCAGAAGGATCGGGTATCAATTTATATAGTGGCCCTGGAAAAGATGCTTGGTTCACAGGTAATGTCATTAATACAAAAATGCCATATTTAATTATAGATGCTGCTTGGTATGGTGGGAATGAAAAAATGTTGTGCCTAGGTTGGGAAGCATGGGCGAAAGAAGAGCACTTTGAAGTAGAGTGGTTCCATGCTTATTCAAAATATCCAGCAGGTTATGGTATTAACACATATGATGGTCCAAATGGAAATTATAAAGGAAATGTAGATGGATCTTATCCATATGGCGTTTTTGCGAGAAAAGATGGTTATATTGATATTGGACAAAATACATGGGTAAAAGAAGAACATTTTAATGTAAGGTAATAACAAAGGTTCTCTTTTTCTTTGATTATAAATATTAAATTTAAACATTAAGAAAAAATCTTATAAAAGGTGCTTCTTTAAGTGCCTTTTTATATTACTTATAAATAGAAAGGAAGATTATTATGGCAAAATTTATTTATCCAACAGATACAACGAGAGTAACAAGTGGTTTTAGGGGGAGCAGACCAGATCATCATGGGATAGACCTTGCTGAATCGGGCTATCATCCAATTTATGCAGCGGCTAGCGGACGAGTTAGTCGTTCTTATGTTTCATCCAGTTATGGTGAATGTATTATGATTGTGCACACTATTGATGGGATTACATGGGAAACGGTATATGCCCATATGCGTAGTGGTTCTCGAACAGTAAAAGAAGGTGATTCTGTTACACAAGGACAAACTATTGGGATTATGGGGAACACAGGGGATTCTAGTGGTCAACACTTGCATTTTGAATTGCATAAAGGGTCTTGGAACGTTAATAAGAGTAATGCTGTGAATCCATTAGATTACTTAGGAAAAGGAGACGGTGGTGGTACAACTGATCCTTCTAATAAACCACTACAACCAAAAGGACTAGGAATTGCAACGTCTAAATATCCAGAAGGATCGGGTATCAATTTATATAGTGGCCCTGGAAAAGATGCTTGGTTCACAGGTCATGTCATTAATACAAAAATGCCATATTTAATTATAGACGCTGCTTGGTATGGTGGAAATGAAAAAATGTTGTGCCTAGGTTGGGAAGCATGGGCGAAAGAAGAGCACTTTGAAGTAGAGTGGTTTCATGCTTATTCAAAATATCCAGCAGGTTATGGTATTAACACATATGATGGTCCAAATGGAAATTATAAAGGAAATGTAGATGGATCTTATCCATATGGCGTTTTTGCGAGAAAAGATGGTTATATCGATATTGGACAAAATACATGGGTACAAGAAGAGCATTTTAATGTAAGATAATATCTTTAAATCTGCACGTATTAAGTAGAATGAAAAAACTTGTTATCATACCTCTTGAGATGAGAGTAATATCTGTAAAATGCTGGGCGGAATATAGAGTGGAAGTTTTGAAAGAGCAACTGATGTAAAAGGTTGCTCTTTTTCCTTTTTGAATATGAGGATTATAACTCATTATATAAAATGCGGCATGTATGAGCATTTAATTTCTAGATGGACTTAATAATTCAATGGAATTTTACATGATAAAAAATAAAAAAAAAAGGAGATGTTCAGTAATGGAAATTAGAAGAAAATTAGTGGATCCAAGTAAATATGGTATAAAGTGTCCCAATACAATGACACCAGAATTCATTACAGTACATAATACGTACAATGATGCATCAGCAGAAAATGAGATATCGTATATGATTGGAAATAATAATTCAGTGTCGTTTCATGTTGCAGTAGACGACAAAGAAGCAGTGCAAGGTATTCCGTTTGATCGTAATGCTTGGCATGCTGGTGATGGTAACGGGAATGGTAATCGTAAATCTATCGGGGTTGAAATTTGTTACTCTTTAAGCGGTGGAGATAGATATTACAAGGCGGAGGATAATGCAGCAATTGTTATTGCTCAGTTAATGAAACAATTCAATATACCGATTAGTAATGTACGTACACATAAATCGTGGAGTGGAAAGCATTGCCCACATCGAATGCTCGATGAAGGAAGAGTGGATCAATTCATTGAGAAGATAAACAAAGCATTTAACAAAGATAATAATAAACCACTACAACCAAAAGGACTAGGAATTGCAACGTCTAAATACCCAGAAGGATCGGGTATCAATTTATATAGTGGCCCTGGAAAAGATGCTTGGTTCACAGGTAATGTCATTAATACAAAAATGCCATATTTAATTATAGACGCTGCTTGGTATGGTGGGAATGAAAAAATGTTGTGCCTAGGTTGGGAAGCGTGGGCGAAAGAAGAACATTTTGAAGTAGAGTGGTTCCATGCTTACTCAAAATATCCAGCAGGTTATGGTATTAACACATATGATGGTCCGAATGGAAAGTATAAAGGAAACGTAGATGGATCTTATCCATATGGAATTTTTGCAAGAAAAGATGGTTATATTGACATTGGACAAAACACATGGGTAAAAGAAGAACATTTTAATGTGAGATAAGGATATGAGAGTAGGATCACTCGTATGATTCTCTTTAATTTTTGAAAAGGAGATGAGAACGATGGAAGAACAAATCTTCAATTCAATGATTCAACAAGGAGCATTCGCAGCTTTATTTGTATGGATGCTGTTTACTACGCAAAAAAAGAATGAACAGCGCGAAGAACAATATCAAAAAGTTATTGAAAAAAATCAACAGGTCATTGAAGAACAAGCAAAAGCATTTAGTTCGTTGTCGAAGGATTTATCAGATGTTAAGCGAAAAATCTTGGGAAACGGGGATGAGAAATAAAATATGGTATTAAAGTATTTGTCGCATATGCAGGTTCTCAAATAGGAATTCGATTCATATATAGCTAATGAGAAAAAGCCCTAATACCGATAAGTATTGGGGCTTTTTCTCATTAGCTATAGTGAATAAGGTTGTGGTGGATTTTTCAAGAGGAAAGAGTGAATGAAGTCTAATATTAATGTAAATGAAATGAAACTTTGAATGCTGCTTAGTTATAACATAGTCTTATTCAGGATTTTGTTAGTTCATTTTCTAAATTTAGGGAATAAATATAGTTTAGTACCTTGCAATAAATAATACTAAGTGGTATATTATGGATAAAACAGGTACCGTGTATTGAACAGTACTAAGATAGGAAAGGAGGATGGCACTTGAACGTTCAGTTTAAAAAAGGTGTGCTTGAACTTTGTGTATTAGCACTTGTAAAACGTAAAGATAGTTACGGTTATGAACTTGTTCAGCAAATTTCTAATAAATTTTTAATATCGGAAGGGTCAGTATACCCTTTATTACGTCGTTTGACGAAAGAAGGGTATTTTCAAACGTATTTAAAGGAATCTACGGAAGGGCCACCTCGTAAATATTATCAATTAACAGAGCAAGGGGAGACGCAATTTCATTTGTTAGTAACAGAATGGCGTGATTTTGCGAAAGGGGTACAAGAAATTATTGAAGGGGTGGAATGGGATGAGTAAAGAAGGGTTTCTTAAAGAATTATCAAGTTATCTTAGAAAGTTACCAGAGGAAGAGAGGCAAGATATTTTATTGGATTATGAAGAGCACTTTCAGTTTGGACTAGAAGAGGGGAAAACTGAATCGGAAATAATACAGGGCCTTGGTTCTCCGAAAGTAATCGCGAAAGAATTACTTGCGATGTATCGCTTCGATGAAATGAAAAAAAATCCATCGACTTCAAATGTGACAAGAGCTGTTATGGCAGCAATTGGACTTAGTTTGTTTAATTTTATTATTGTGTTAGGCCCGTTAGTCGCAATTATTGCTTTTATATTTTCTTTTTGGATCGGTGGTATTGCTAGTGTAGTAACACCATTTTTCGTTATTGGAAAAGTATTTATGGGTACTTTTATATGGTTGGATCTTTTCGTTAGTATAACGTTTGTTGGGGTAGGTTTATTGTTATGTATTATCGCTTTTTATAGTACAAAGTGGTTTAAGAGATTGTGTGTACGATATGTAATATGGAACTTCAAAATGATAAAAGGAGAGTAAATGATGAAAAAACTATTTTTAATCGCTATCGCTTGTATCATTATTGGAGTAATAGGAATTTCCCAAACATATGAAAAAGCAGTACAAACTGCTGAAAAAGGCGATAAAGAAAATGTAATTAAAAACGAAACATTAAAAAATATAGAAGTTAAGTTAGATGCCGGGGATATTATTGTCCAAAAATCTCCTGACTCTTCTTTTTATGTAAAGCAATCGGGAGATGTACGTAAACAAGAGATTCGTATCGCAGAAGATGGTGACACATTAAAAATTATTGGGGAAAGAGAAAAAGGTGCTTCATTTGATTTTTCTTTTTACAATTTTAGGTTTCAAACGTCTAAATTGACTCTCCTTGTGCCCGAACGCTCTTACCAAGATATAAAAGTAAATTCATCTGCTGGACAAATCGAAATGAGTGATGTGAAAAGTGATAGCGTAAGTGTTAGAACACTTGCTGGAGAAGTAGAGTTGAAACAAGTAACGGCTAAGAATGTGGAGGGATCGACAAAAGCTGGTGAGGTGAACTTTAAGAAGGTATTAGGGAGAGTGACCGCAAAAACAACAAGTGGGGAAATAAATATTCAAGATCATGATTCTAAGTATAATCTAGAAGCAAGTTCAACTGCGGGAGATATAGATATTACTTTATCGGAAAAACCACAAGATGCGGTAATTACTGGGCAAAGTGCTGCTGGAGATGTAACAATTTTTAATGAAGAAAATAAAAATGTAACAATTGGAAATGGTAGTAAAAAGATTAGCGGTAAAACGGCTGCGGGAGATGTGACGATCGAAACTCGTTAATAAGAAATAGAATGCATGGAAATCTATCAAAATACAAAAAGAAGATAATTACCGTATATAAATAAGGTAATTATCTTCTTTTTGTTATTTTTAATGTAAATCACGATATACGCCAATTACTTTCCCGATAACTGACACTTGTTTTAAAATGATAGGTTCTAATGAAGAGTTTTCTGGTTGTAGACGGAAATGGTCTTTTTCTTTATAGAAACGTTTAACTGTTGCTTCGTTATCCTCTGTTAAAGCGACTACAATTTCACCATTATATGCAGACTGCTGTTGGCGAACAACAACTAAATCTCCATCGAAAATACCAGCTTCAATCATACTATCTCCAGAAATACGTAACATGAACACTTGGTCTGCTCCAGCAACAATACTAGCTGGAAGTGGGAAATGTTCTTCTACGCTTTCGACCGCTGTAATTGGTAAACCAGCAGTGACTTTTCCGACAATTGGAACTTGAATAACAGATTGTGTTTCCGTATCCATTCGGTCTTCACCTAAAATTTCAATGGCACGTGGTTTTGTTGGATCGCGTCGAATGTATCCTTTTTCTTCTAATCGTGATAAATGTCCGTGCACTGTAGAACTAGAAGCGAGGCCGACTGCTTGACCAATTTCACGTACGGAAGGTGGATATCCTTTTTCTTGTACTTTTAGCTTAATAAAGTCGAGAATGTCTTGCTGGCGTTTCGTTAACTTTTCCATGTTTTCTAACACCTCGTTTTCTTTCATTTTTCTTATTAATAAGTATAACATGTGAAAAAACATTCTACAAACATAAGTTCGAACAAATGGCGGATTTATGTTACACTATAGGGAAATAATAGGGAGAAAGAGGGGGTTCAAAATGAATGCAATTATTTATGCACGTGTGAGTACAACGAAAGAAGCGCAAGAAACATCATTATTACGTCAAAAAGATGAATTATTGCATTTAGCTGAGCGCTATCAAATGAATGTTACTAAGGTGATTGAAGAGCAGGCTAGTGGATATACAATTGAACGTGACGGTATATTAGAGGTGTTGGATACAATTCGAGACGAACAAATTGATGTGTTACTTATACAAGATGAAACGCGTCTTGGTAGAGGAAATGCGAAGATCGCGTTAATGCATTGTTTACATAAAGAAGGCATAAAAGTATATACGCATACACATAATGGTGAATTACAATTGTCGGATTCTGATTCAATGGTATTAGATATTATTGGTATTGTTGAAGAATATCAAAGAAAGATTCATAATTTGAAAATTAAACGAGGTATGCAACGTGCAGTAGAAAAAGGTTATCGTCCAGAAAAAAATTTAAAAAATCGTCATTTAAGTGTAGGAAGAGAGAAAAAAGAAGTGCCAATTGAGGAAATTGTACGTTTGCGAAAAAGTGAACTCACGTTTGAAGAAATTGCAGCAACATTACGTGGATTTGGTCATAATGTTTCAAAGGCGACTGTACATCGTAGATATGTAGAGTATACGAAGCAATTGCTTGATAAAGAAGAGTAACTATTGTATGATAATAATCAGTTTTGATTAGAAGGGGGATTCGAGATGATTAATCACGAACTCGTTGAACGCATTAACTTCTTAGCGAAAAAAGCAAAAGCTGAAGGTTTAACTGAAGAAGAGCAACGTGAGCGTCAATCGCTACGTGAACAATATTTAAAAGGATTTCGTCAAAATATGTTAAACGAACTTAAAGGTATTAAAGTTGTTAACGAAGAAGGTACAGATGTTACACCGACGAAATTAAAAGCTTTAAAAAAGCAAGATAATGCAAAATTAAATTAAAAGATGGGCGAAGCCCATCTTTTTTATATGTAAAAATCGTTATTTAATAACTTTCCAGTTGTTATTAACTGTTGCTTCTATCGTTTTATGTTCCAATATATAATTAGCGATAAGTTCAGACATATCTGTGGGTATATCTTTTACTACCGGTTTGTTTTGAAACATAAAGAAATTTCCCCCGCCACTTGCACGATAATTATTCATTACAACGTCATATTCTTCATTCATATTAAGAGGAGCACTGTTATGCTGTAAAGATTCTACTCTTTCACCAATTGGTTTTGAAATGTTTAATACGTATGAAATCCCTTCCCACATATCATAATTATAATGTTGTGGCTTTGGTTCTATGTAGGTAGGACTTACGGTGATGGATCCATCTGTTTTTAATGTGAAATAAGAAGCAGAGAGTTCAAGAGCATTTTTTATATCCGCTCCAGTTATTCTAATTACTTTTAATGTGTTTGGATAAATATAATTAGAAACGATGTCACGCATTGTTACATGTTCCGGGAAACCTGGAGATGTATTATGGAACAAACTTGTACAAGAAATTAATACATTAGCTATATCCATCTGTATTTTATTTATGAATTCGATAAAAGGATGATCATGCAAACGAGTTTGCATAGCATCTGAAATTTGCATATCCCCCTGAATGATTCCAATAGGTTGATCAAGCCACTTTTGTGTTTTCTCTTCGTAATCGGCTACCAATGAAAGTACATCTTGGTCAGCCTCAACTCCTTGTACAGATAATAATTCAGAAGAACTCTCTTTTTTAACCCATTTATGTTTTGTTTTTTCGAATGTTATTTTTACTTTTCCAACTGAGTTTCCATTACATCCGGTCTGTAAAATTGTTACACCGTTAGCCATTGTGTGAGCAATTTCCCGGTGTTGGTGGCCTGTTAATAAAATATCTATGTCGTCAATTTCATGGCACATTGCATATCCTTGGTTTTCTCCTGTTAAAACTTCAGTCGGTACCCCGGTTTGTAAATCTCGTTCAACTCCCCCGTGATACGCTACGACTAGTAAATCTGGTTTCTCATGTTTGCGAATGTAAGAAACCCACTTTTTCGTTGTTTCTAATGCATCTTCAAATTGTAAGTCTTTAATGTGATGGGGTTGTTCCCAATTGGTAATGTAGTGCGTTGTCACCCCTAAAATAGCAATTTTTATATTGGATTCAATCTGTTTGATTATATAAGGTTTTCCGAAATAAGGTTTCTTTATGTTTTTATCTAAAATGTTTGCTGATAGGTACGGGAAGTTCGCAGTAGTCACAGCGTTATTTAATATACCCATCCCGTAATTAAACTCATGATTGCCGATAATTGCAGCGTCATACTGTAAGTAATTTGCTAATAAGGACATTGGGTTTTTTTTGTTTTTTTCGTATGTAACATAATGATAAGTAAATGGTGTTCCTTGAATAAAGTCGCCATTATCAATTAAAAGAACGTTTGTATTTTGGGAACGTTCTTTTTTTATAAGAGTAGAAATTTTAGCTAAACCAAGTTCTGCTGGGGAGTTATCTTGGTAGTGAATAGGATAAACAGTGCCATGTATATCGCTTGTTAATAAGATGTTTAAAGTTACAGTTTGATTTTGTTCCAATATGACTCACCTTTTCTATTGTTATCTTCCAATTCATCATATCAAATATGTGAAGAGAATTTTAATGTGAGTGTATAGAATGTGTAAAGATTCTGTAAATAATCAATTATTTGTAAAAATATGTGATATATTTCTTCATGTTTATGAAAGGTTATTTTATAACAATGAAAAATGGAGGCATTAATATGTTGAAAAAAGTTTTTGCAATGAGCACAACAGTTGTACTAGCAGCGGGATTATTAAGTGGCTGTGGAACGAAGGAATCAAGTGCAAGTAAAAATGAAGATACGAAAAAAGGGTATGTACCGAAGACTTTAAATGTTCAATTTGTTCCTTCTCAAAATGCAGATACGTTAGAGGCGAAGGCAAAACCGCTTGAGAAGCTATTAAGTGATAAGTTAAATATTCCAGTAAAAGTTAGTATTTCAACGAACTACAATACAATTGTAGAAGCGATGGCATCTAAACAAGTAGATGTAGGATTTTTACCGCCAACAGCGTACGTATTAGCACATGAAAAGAAGGCTGCAAATGTAATTTTACAAGCACAACGTTTTGGAGTAGAGGATGAAACAGGAGCTCCTACAAAAGATTTAGTAGATTATTATAAATCTGAGTTTGTTGTTAAAAAAGACTCTAATATAAATAGTGTAAAAGATTTAAAAGGTAAAAAGATTGGTTATCAAGACGTAACATCATCAGCAGGGTATGTATGGCCTGCAGCTGTTCTATTAAAAGAGGGAATTGATCCGTTAAAAGATGTGAAACCTGTTACATTAAAAGGTCACGATCAGTCGCTTATTGCTCTTTTAAATGGTGACGTAGATGCAGCTGTTGTATTCCAAGATGCTCGTAATATTGTAAAAAAAGATTATCCGAATATATTCGAGCAAACAAAAATAGTGAAATTTACGGAGGAAATTCCAAACGATACGATTTCGGTACGTTCTGATTTAGATGAAGAGTGGAGCAAGAAATTACAGGATGCTTTCATTGAAATTGGAAAAAATGAGGAAGGTCACAAAATCATTAAAGAAGTATATTCACATGAAGGATATGTTAAATCTGATGATAGTAAATTTGACATCGTTCGTGAATATGGGAAGAAAGTAAAAACGCAATAATACATATGGAAATGGCAGCTAGCTGAAAGGGAATGTTTTCAGTTAGTTTGCCGTTTTGAATACATAGAAGGTAGGTAAGATGTGTGATAGAATTTCGAAATGTCTCCAAAGTGTATCCAAATGGTACAAAAGGATTGAATAATATAAACTTGAAAATTCAAAAAGGTGAGTTTGTTGTAATGGTAGGGCTGTCCGGAGCTGGAAAGTCTACACTTCTAAAATCGGTAAATCGTCTTCATGAGATTACAGAAGGCGAAATCATGATTGAATGTGAGTCTATTACTGCTGCAAAAGGAAAAGATTTACGACGTATGCGCCGGGATATTGGTATGATCTTTCAAAGTTTTAACCTTGTAAAGCGATCAACAGTATTGAAGAATGTATTAGCTGGCCGTGTTGGATATCATTCGACATTGCGTACAACGTTAGGTTTGTTTCCGAAAGAGGATGTGGAGCTCGCATTTCAAGCGTTAAAAAGAGTGAATATTTTAGAAAAAGCATATGCACGTGCTGATGAATTATCAGGAGGACAACAACAACGTGTATCGATAGCTAGAGCATTGGCGCAAGAAGCAAAAATCATATTGGCAGATGAACCTGTTGCGTCGTTAGATCCGTTAACAACAAAGCAAGTATTAGATGATTTAAAGAAAATTAATGAAGATTTTGGAATTACAACAATTGTAAACTTACATTCTATTGCTTTAGCTAGGCAATATGCGACGCGTATTATTGGATTACATGCAGGCGAAATTGTTTTTGATGGTTTAGTAGAAGCAGCAACGGATGAAAAGTTTGCTGAAATTTATGGTGACGTAGCACAGAAAAGTGAATTGTTAGAGGTGGCAGCTAAATGAATGATGTGACGATATATTCGAAGTCGATACCGAAGCCGCCGAGTAAGTTAAAACATATGTTAACGTTTATTCTATTCATTTTACTGTTGTGGGGAAGTAGTATACAGGTCGACGCATCATTTTCAAAGCTAGTAGTTGGTTTTCCTAATATAATGGATTTGTTAAAAGAAATGGTGCCGCCAGATTGGAGTTATTTTCAAGTTATTACAACAGCAATGTTAGATACAATACGTATGGCGATTATTGGGACGACTTTAGGAGCGATTTTAGCTATTCCACTTGCACTGTTTGCGGCAAGTAATGTGTTTACTAGTACATTTTTATACAGTCCAGCTCGATTGATTTTAAATTTTATTCGAACGATACCAGATTTATTATTAGCGGCAATTTTCGTAGCTATTTTTGGAATAGGACCACTTCCGGGTATTTTAGCTCTTACTTTTTTCTCAATTGGGCTCGTGGCGAAATTGTTGTATGAATCAATTGAATCAATTGACCCTGGCCCACTAGAAGCGATGACAGCTGTAGGGGCTAATAAGGTGCAATGGATTGTTTATGGAGTCATTCCACAAGTAAAAGCACACTTTGTTTCCTATGTACTATATACATTTGAGGTGAATGTACGGGCAGCGGCTGTCCTAGGTTTAGTAGGAGCAGGTGGTATTGGACTATATTATGATCGTACACTTGGATTTTTACAATATCAACAAACTGCATCTATTATCATCTATACTCTTGTTGTTGTATTGGTAATTGATTATGTAAGTACATTGTTGCGGGAGAAATTATAATGAGTAAAACGACGATAATCGTACCAAAACCGAAGAAACCGAGTGTGTATCGCTCGTTTATTTTTATAGCACTTACATTTGTTTATATATGGGCTTTTTCAGGAGTACCGCTAGAGGGAATAAAGGAAACGGCGGGAGAAATTACAAAAGCAATTATGACAGGGATATTGACTCCAGACTGGTCGTATGTATCTTTGCCAGATGGTGAAGATTTATTACATGGATTAATTGATACGTTGGCAATTGCGATATTAGGTACATTTATTTCTGCATTTTTATCTGTTCCGTTTGCTTTTTGGGCGGCAACGAATATGAGTAGTGGAAAATTAACTTCAGGATTTGGGAAATTTGTACTTAGTTTTGTTCGTACGTTTCCTGAATTAGTTATGGCTCTTTTATTTATAAAAGCTGTTGGTCCAGGCTCTTTTGCAGGAGTATTAGCCTTAGGATTGCATTCTATTGGAATGTTAGGAAAACTATATTCAGAAGGAATTGAAAACATAGATAAAGGACCGACGGAAGCGTTACTAGCAACAGGAGCAAATCGTTTTCAAATACTTTGGTATGCGGTGTTACCGCAAGTGTTACCAGACTTTCTATCGTATACGTTATACAGATTTGAAATTAATGTACGATCCGCTGCGATTTTAGGGGTTATCGGAGCAGGAGGGATTGGTACACCTTTAATTTTTGCGCTGAGTTCACGGAATTGGTCTCGTGTTGGGATTATTTTATTGGGTATTATTTTAATGGTAATTATAATTGATTTGATTTCAAGTTCGATTCGCAAACGGATTGTTTAACTTATTTGAAAAGCATCGAAGTTAGATGCTTTTTATATTTTTAAAAACGTAAGTATAGAAGAAATTTGTATAAATATACAGATAATTCTCTTTCTTTTTAAAATAAAAATAATGAAAAAGTATGTCATATTGAATACCCATACATTCCCGGAATCATTGATTTTTTTATAAAAAATCAAAAAAACATCAACATATTTGTCGATACATGTTGTATAATCTTGCGTGGGAAGCTATCATATAAATGTATAAAACGTTTACTAATATAAGCGAAGGGAAGAATAGCATGTCACATTCAATCGAACAACTTTCTATCAACACGATTCGCACATTATCCATCGATGCGATTGAAAAAGCAAACTCTGGTCACCCAGGAATGCCAATGGGTGCAGCACCAATGGCTTATACATTATGGACTCAATTTATGAAACACAATCCAAATAACCCAACGTGGTTTAACCGTGATCGTTTCGTATTATCTGCAGGTCATGGTTCAATGTTATTATACAGCCTACTTCACCTATCTGGTTATGATGTAACAATGGATGACTTAAAGAACTTCCGTCAATGGGGAAGCAAAACTCCAGGACATCCTGAGTATGGTCATACAGCTGGTGTAGATGCAACGACTGGTCCACTTGGACAAGGTATTGCAACTGCTGTAGGTATGGCAATGGCAGAAAGACATTTAGCTGCTAAATATAACCGTGATGCGTATAATGTAGTAGATCATTATACATACGCTATTTGTGGTGATGGAGATTTAATGGAAGGCGTTTCTGCTGAAGCATCTTCATTAGCTGCTCATTTACAATTAGGTCGTCTTGTTGTGCTTTACGATTCAAACGATATTTCATTAGATGGCGATTTAAATCGTTCATTCTCTGAAAGTGTAGAAGATCGTTACAAAGCATACGGATGGCAAGTAATCCGTGTTGAGGATGGAAACGATATTGAAGCAATCGCGAAAGCAATTGAAGAAGCGAAAGCTGACGAAAAACGCCCAACGCTAATTGAAGTAAGAACGACAATTGGTTTCGGTTCTCCAAACAAATCAGGAAAATCAGCTTCACATGGTTCTCCACTTGGTGTAGAAGAAACAAAATTAACGAAAGAAGCATATGCTTGGACTGCTGAGCAAGACTTCCATGTAGCAGAAGAAGTATATGACAACTTCCGTAAAACAGTACAAGATGTTGGTGAAACTGCGCAAGCTGAGTGGAACACGATGCTAGGTGAATATGCGCAAGCATACCCAGAATTAGCAAACGAATTCCAAGCAGCAATGAACGGTCAACTTCCAGAAGGTTGGGAGCAAAACTTACCAACTTATGAATTAGGATCAAAAGCAGCAACTCGTAATTCTTCTGGTGCTGTAATTAATGCAATTGCAGAGTCTGTACCATCATTCTTCGGTGGATCTGCTGACCTTGCTGGTTCTAACAAGACATACATGAATAACGAAAAAGACTTTACAAGAGATGATTACAGCGGTAAAAACATTTGGTACGGTGTACGTGAGTTCGCAATGGGTGCAGCAATGAACGGTATTGCACTACATGGCGGTTTAAAAACTTACGGTGGTACGTTCTTCGTATTCTCTGATTACTTACGCCCAGCAATTCGCCTTGCAGCATTAATGCAATTGCCAGTAACGTATGTATTCACACATGACAGTATCGCTGTTGGTGAAGATGGTCCAACGCATGAACCAATCGAGCAATTAGCAGCGCTTCGTGCAATGCCAAATGTTTCTGTTATCCGTCCTGCTGATGGTAACGAATCTGTTGCAGCTTGGAGACTAGCTTTAGAATCTACAAACAAACCAACTGCTTTAGTATTAACTCGTCAAGACCTTCCAACATTAGAAGGTGCAAAAGAAGATACGTATGAAAAAGTAGCAAAAGGTGCATATGTAGTTTCGGCAAGCAAGAAAGAAACGGCTGATGTAATCTTACTTGCAACTGGATCTGAAGTAAGCCTAGCTGTTGAAGCTCAAAAAGCATTAGCAGTAGACGGCGTTGACGCAGCTGTTGTCAGCATGCCATCTATGGATCGCTTCGAAGCTCAAACTGCAGAGTACAAAGAATCTGTATTACCAAAAGCAGTAACAAAACGTTTCGCAATTGAAATGGGTGCTACATTCGGATGGCACCGTTACGTAGGTCTTGAAGGAGATGTGTTAGGTATCGATACATTCGGTGCTTCTGCTCCTGGTGAGAAGATTATGGAAGAGTATGGATTTACTGTAGAGAACGTTGTTCGTAAAGTAAAAGAAATGCTTTAATGATTTCAGAAAAATCTCTCCAGCATGGAGAGGTTTTTCTATGTAAATGAGTTTTTTCGACAGAAAAAGTTTTTTATCTCTCCGCAGTCAGACAATCATTGCAAACTTTCTTATATATAATGAAGAGAAAAGGTTGTCCAGATTGGGAGTGGAAAAATGAAAACGTATGAATTGTATTTAATTCAAGAGGATATTGCGAAAGCTTATTTTGGTCGTGAATATTTGTTTTTTGATTTATTTGCTCGATTTTCAGAATCTGGGTCCCTTTCGGAGAAAAAAGTGTTATATAAGCAAATGATGTATATAACGATGCCATTGCAAGTAATGAAAATTCATCATAAATTAGAACAAGCTTTGCGCGTTCTTGGTAAATATGATAGAACACATCATACACATACACTTTATACGGGAGCGGAGTACGGCGAAATAATGGTGAAACCGCACTATATTCGTATGAATACCTCTGGAAATGTCTCTATGGAAACGACATTCTTTGAGGTGTTAAGAAAGTGTGAATTAACATTTTTAGCGATGGATTATGAAAATACAAAGTACGGATGGCTGAATCCTCTAAAACAAGTACGAACATATGTGTAAAAAATGTCGAATTGTATCTTGTCTTATTGAAAAGGTTTTAGTACACTGTAAGGTAGACAACATGAAGGAGGAAAATATATGCCAATTTGGTTAGGTATTCTAGTGGGCGTAGTAGCACTAGTAGCAGGCGTGGCGTTAGGATTTTTCATTGCCCGCAAATACATGATGAATTACTTACAAAAAAATCCACCAATTAACGAACAAATGTTAAAAATGATGATGATGCAAATGGGACAAAAACCTTCCCAAAAGAAAATCAATCAAATGATGAGCGCGATGAACAAGCAACAAATGAAATAAGCGCTAAAAGACACTCGCTAAGAGTGTCTTTCTTTTTGTTAGTTATAGTTTTTAAAACTTTTAAAAATTCTGTATTTTTGGTAAACTGAAAACATCGCTCATTTTAAGGGAGGAGGAAAAAAATGAAAGTATTTATGAATTTAGCGTGGTTTTTTAAACAAGAAAAACGAGCGTACATAACTGGAATTATTTTATTGTTTGGCGTTGCACTTCTAGAACTTGTAGCACCAAAAGTAATTGGAATCGTTGTAGATGAAATTAATGATGGAACATTGACGACCGATAAGTTACTAAAATGGGTTGTATTATTAGTAATTGTAGGTATTACGATGTACATATTACGTTACATATGGCGTATTATGATTTTCGGGTCTTCATTAAAATTAGCTCGCCAATTACGAAAAAATTTATATGAACATTTTACAAAGATGAGTCCATCTTTCTATCAGTCAAATCGAACAGGTGATTTAATGGCACATGCGACCAATGATATTCAAGCGATCCAGCAAACTGCTGGAGCGGGTGTTTTGACGCTTGTTGACTCATTAGCTGTCGGAGGATGTGTACTCGTAGCGATGGGTTTTACAATTAGTTGGAAGTTAACATTATTAAGTTTAATTCCAATGCCGATTGTAGCCATTTCGACAAATTATTATGGAACGTTATTACATAAAAGGTTTCATAAAGCACAGCAATCGTTTTCGGAAATCAATGATAAAGTGCAAGAGAGTATGAGTGGGATGAAGGTAATCCGGTCTCTTGGACAAGAGAAAGAAGATTTGCAGGCGTTTCGAAAAAAATCAGAAGATGTTGTACATAAAAATGTGTTAGTTGCACGTATTGATTCGTTATTTGATCCGACAATCTCTCTTATCGTTGGATTTTCTTTTTTAATCGCAGTATGTTATGGATCGGTATTAGTTGTAAGAGGTGAATTAACAGTAGGTGATCTCGTTACATTTACGACGTATTTAGGTACCCTCGTTTGGCCAATGTTAGCGTTTGGGTGGTTGTTCAATATTATGGAGCGTGGGCGTGCATCATATGACCGTGTAGAAAAAATTCTTTCACAAAAATCAGATGTAGTAAATAGCGAAAATGCTGTACATACAATAGCGAGCGGTAATGTTTCGTTTGCCGTTGATTCATTTTCGTATAAGAAAAATGAATTGTTACATTTAACCGATATTCACTTTGATTTGAAGAAGGGTGAAACACTAGGAGTTGTAGGACGTACAGGCGCAGGGAAAACGACTTTATTAAAATGTTTAATCCGTGAGTATGATCATTTTAATGGTGAATTAAAAATTGGGAAGCGAGATATTCGAGATATAACACTTCATGGTGTCCGTTCTGCCATTTCATACGTGCCGCAAGATCATTTTTTATTTTCAGCAAGTATTGGTGAGAATATTGCCTTTGGAAAGGCGGATGCTACATATAATGAAATTACCGAAGCTGCAGAGATTGCTTGTATTCATAATGACATCCTCCAATTTTCAGAAGGATATGAAACAGTAGTAGGGGAAAGAGGTGTTTCGTTATCTGGTGGTCAAAAACAGCGAATCTCTATTGCTCGTGCTTTATTAACAAATGCTGAAATTTTAATTTTGGATGATTGTTTATCAGCAGTAGATGCAAAAACAGAAGAGACGATTTTAAGTGCCTTAAAGAGGGAAAGAGCAGGGAAAACGACGATTATTACTGCACACCGATTAAGTGCAATTCAGCATGCCAATCTTATTCTTGTTGTTGATGAAGGTAGAATTGTACAAAGAGGTACACATGAGGAATTAATGAAGGAAAACGGCTGGTATAAGGAAATGTATGAAAGCCAGCAATTAGAAGCTTTAGTCGAGAAAGGAGGCGTATGATGGTAGAGAAGAAGCGAAGTGATTTAAGTAGATTGCTTTCCTATATGAAGCCATATAAAGGGTTGCTATCTTTAGCATTTATCTTTTTAGTTGGTGCGACAGTAACGGAAATGATGGGTCCTTTTTTAATTAAACAATTCCTCGATGAACACCTAGTACCGCGGGATTTTGAACGATCAGCGCTCGTTACTTTATTTGTAATTTACATAGTTGCTCATTTATTAAAAGTATTATTTACGTATTTAAATCTATTGTACTTTCAGAACATTGCTTTTAAGATTGTTCAAGATATGCGAGTTGAAGTATATGAACATGTTCAAAAGCTGTCATTAAGTTTCTTTGATCGTACGCCAATTGGTACGCTCGTATCTCGTATAACGAATGATACGGAAGCGATTAAAGATTTTTATGTCAGTGTATTATCAACATTTGTGAAAAATGTAGTCTTTTTAGTAGGCATTTTAGTAGCGATGTTTTTATTAGATGTAAAATTAGCGCTATTTTCTCTCGTATTAATTCCGATAATGTTTGCGATTATGGTATTATATCGCCGGAAAAGTGCAGCTTTTTATTTAGAAGTACGTAATCAACTAAGCGTGTTAAATGCAAAGTTGAACGAGTCCATACAAGGAATGAATATTGTTCAAGTTTTCAGACAAGAAAAACGTATGAGAAAAGAGTTTGAAGAAGTGAATAATAAACATTATAGTGCAGGGCGACGTACTTTGAAGTTAGACGCATTACTTTTACGACCAGCTACGGATTTAGTGCATATTGTAGCTATTGCGTTAGTACTAGGTTTATTTGGGATTGATGCTTTAAAGAGCCCTGTTGAAGTAGGAGTTTTATATGCTTTTGTTAACTATATACATCGTTTCTTCCAACCTGTAAATGAGATGATGATGAAATTGTCCTTTTTCCAACAGGCACTTGTTTCGTCATCACGTGTATTTCATTTAATGGACGAGAAAGATTTAGCACCGGTTCAAAAAGGCAATGAGAATCCTCAAGTCGTGGATGGAGATATTGAATTTAAAAATGTTACTTTTTCATATGATGGAAAGCGTGACGTTTTAAAAAATGTATCATTTCACGTGAAACAAGGGCAAACGGTTGCTTTTGTTGGGCATACTGGTAGCGGAAAAAGTACGATTATGAATTTGTTAATGCGATTTTATAATATTAAGTCAGGAAATATTGTAATAGACGGTGTAGATTTAGAAAAATTTGAAGAACGAGAAATTAGAAAGAAAATAGGACTCGTATTGCAAGATGCATTTTTATTTGCTGGTAATGTAAAGCAAAATATTCGTATGTATAATGAAGAAATTACGGATGAAGAAGTAAAAGAAGCTGCTCGATTTGTGCAAGCGAATACGTTTATTGAAAAGTTATCAAAACAGTATGAAACAGAAGTAGTAGAAAGAGGTGCAGCATTTTCAAGCGGTCAACGACAATTAATTGCTTTTGCTAGAACGATAGCAACGAATCCGAAAGTATTAGTATTAGATGAAGCAACAGCTAATATCGATACAGAAACAGAAGAGGCTATTCAAACAGCGTTGCAACAAATGCGAAAAGGTAGAACGACGATAGCCATTGCGCATAGGTTATCTACAATTCAAGATGCTGATCAAATTTTTGTGATGCATGATGGGGAGATAGTAGAAAGAGGAACACATCAAGAATTACTAAGTGAGCAAGGTTTGTATTATAATATGTACTTGCTACAAAATAAAGTGAGTTTGCAAAAGGCCTTGTAACACAAGGTCTTTTTTATTTTGTATACAAAATATGTTTACTCTTTGTTTCTATAGCATAAATGTCGTGTCCTCTTATGAAACTTGTACATATTGTATGTATACGAAGTAAAAAAATTGATAGGAGATTTTATATGTAAAACAGATCAAGTTCAAATGTTACGTTTATTGATGTGTCTCATTGGGAAGGGAATATTGATTGGAATGCAGTGAAGGCATCTGGAATTCCAGCAGCGTATGCAAAAGCGACAGAAGGTGTAAACTACATTGATCCTACTTTTACTAAAAATGTACAAGCAGCCCGAAGTGCGAATGTATTAATTGGTGCATACCATTTTGCACGTCCAGAACAAAATGATGCAATTTCAGAGGCGAAATATTTTGTGAGTATATTACAAAGTAACCAGACAGACTTAATGCCAGTTCTGGATTTAGAATCACCAACAGATCCGAGCAACAGTAATTTAACTGGTAACGCTATATCGAATTGGGCAAGAAGCTTCATAAATTATGTGAAACAGGCTACTGGAAAAGATGTAATGTTATATACAGGAGTTTGGTATATTAATGAGTTCAGAATTAGCGGATTAAGTGATATACCGCTTTGGATTGCTAAATACTCGAGTACACCGCCTGCTGATGCTGGTGGATGGACAGCGTGGCAGTACACAGATTCTGGACAAATTTCAGGCGTAGGAAATTGTGATGTATCAGCTGCAGTTTCATTAGAAGCTTTAAAAGGGAATGGAGCAAGTGGTGGAGGTAATGTTTCCCCGCCTAATAATGCAACTCCAGTGTACGGGGTTGCTATAATTAATGGAGATAATGTGAATTTGAGAAGTGGACCATCTTTACAGTCTAGTGTAATTCGCCAATTGAATCGTGGCGAAACATATGAAGTTTGGGGAGAACAAGATGGATGGCTTTGTTTAGGGACAAATCAGTGGGTATATAATGATCCGAGTTATATTCAGTATAAACATTATGTGGCGACTATTACTGGTGATAATGTAAATTTGCGTGATGCTCCATCATTAAATGGAAATGTTATAAGACAGTTACATCAGGGTGAATCGTATCGAGTATGGAGTAAGCAAGATGGATGGCTTTGCTTAGGGACAAATCAATGGATATACTACGATCCGAGTTATATTCAGTATGGTGTACAATAGAGTGAAAATAAAAGGTGCCCCGTCAGAGGTGCCTTTTATTAAAAATATACAACTTTTACAAAGTCTATATCGAAACCATAGTATACTATAGTAGATATATTTATAAAAAATAATCGAAAATGAAATAAAGGAGTAAAAATATGAATTATGTGCTAATAGGTGCGATTTTAATATTATTAGCTGTAGCATTTGTGCTGTTTTATAAAAATAAACAGTTAGAATCAGAGAGTCAGCAAGTAGAATTTGAAAAGAAACAAGCGATTGAAACGTATAAAAATGAAATTGCAGCTACAGTGATAGAGCATAAAGAACAACAAAATAATTTAAAAAATATGGAACAGAAAAAATACAATGATTTACAAGTAAGTGCAAATAGAGAAATTGAAAATATGCGTATGATGAAAAATCAATTAGCTATGCAGCATAGTAAAGAACGTAGTGAAATGCAAAATAAACATAATAACGAAATACATATGTTTCAAAAATTAATTGCAAATTTACGAGAATATACTAAAAACGGTGCTGAAATGAATACGTACGAAACATTACATTATATGAAGCGAGGATTCATAGAGCAAGGTATCATATTAGATGCTGAAATTCAAGTCATGCCGAATGTTTTTATTAAAAATAATAGTGAAATAAACGATAATAGAATCCATCATCTCATCTTGTGCAAAACTGGTATTTATCTACTGGAGACGAAAGAATGGAACGAGAAATTAATTCATGGTTTAACGAAAGAAAATGCTGGTATATATTCATTTATGATTGATGAAATGGGTAAGTATCAACAAGAAGTTGATAAAGAAGAGACATTTGAATATATAGTAGGTAAAGATTCGTCAACTATACAAGTGAAAAATGAAGGGAATCCAGTATATAAGGCGAAGAAACTATCTAAAATTTTATACAATTGTTTGAATGAAATGCAGGCTAATAGTATAAAAGAAAAGGTAAAACCAGTTGTATATTTTTATAATAAAAATGGAAAAGCAATAGTAGACCTTTCTAGTGAGGAAACACCTAGATTAAAAGATCGGGAGCAAATTGTAACGTTCTTCAGAAATGAAATCTTAACAGGGACAGTAGTATATACAGAGCAAGAATTAGAACAGATTCGAGAAATGATTAGCCGGATGAACTATATAGTGAGTTAAAAGGGGAGATCTTTCTGAACGATATGCTGCGTAGCATTTTGTATGGCTATTTTTGTTTGTATATAGTAATGTACATTGTATTTATATTCGTCATTGATATGGTCCATATACCCTTAAGTGTAAGCAGCATTTTTGTAGTATTCATACCATTTGTTTTATTAGTCATGATTCAAAGGGTTATTTTATATGTTTCTAAAAATCGTAATGAAGAAAAGAAGCAAATGTTGGGGGTTTTAATAGTAGCACTCATACCATTAATAGTGTGCACTGTACAATTAAGTGTAAATGAATATACATCAAAGTTTAATCAGAATAGATGGTTAAATCATGCAGATAAGCGGGTACATATGGTAGATGATCTATTACAAAAATATAAATTAATAGGGAAATCAAATGAAGAAATTACACAATTGTTAGGAGCCCCAACGGAAACGAGAAGTGGGGAAGAAGGAGTTATCACTTTGTATTATCTTGGGACTGAACGTGGCTTTATTCCAATAGATAGCGAACAGCTTGTTTTACAATTTAATAGAGATGGTAAAGTTATGGAATATACGGTGTATAAAGATTAAAGAAACGTGGAGGGAAGCTATATGTTATAGCTTCTTTTTTATTTTTCAATATGTCAAGGAAGGGGGAGAAGGTTTTTGAGTGGAATAAGGAATGAAAGCGGAGGTGATGCATATATATAGATGCATTGGGTGATTATTCGCCCGATTGCTGAGGGTTAATAATCAATAAGTACGGACAAAAAACCCACTGATGAAAGTTTCACTTTATCATATTGTATAAATGAAAAGGAGGTAAGACGGTGAAAGCAATCCCGACTGATGTCCTGAGTAAAGAATTGATGGAAAGAGAAGGAGTTATATCTATTACAGTAAAGGAATTTGAAAAGATAGAAGTAGCTGGAGTAGTAGTCGCTGGTCCAGCGGTTATTTTGATTAATCAAGATTAAGTACATATCATTGAAATAAAAAGCATCCGTTTAGGATGCTTTTTATTTGTATGTAAGGATAAATATGATGGATAATTGTGTTACTGGAGGGAAAGTCTGTGGCAATTATTATAACAATGTTAGTAATGGGTATTTTATTAGGATTTGTTGGAGCTGGAGGAGCTGGGTTTATTATCGCGATACTCACTTTAGTATTCCATATTCCTATTCATGTTGCTCTTGCAACATCTTTAACCGCAATGGCGTTTACGACATTATCAGGTGTTGTCAGTCATTACCGTGAAGGCAATGTAGCACTTATTATAGGCGGGATTGTTGGGGGATTTGGCGCAATTGGCTCTTATATTGGTTCTAAATTTGGTTCACTTATACCAGCTCATCTTCTTCATTGGTTTACAGCTGGGATGTTATTTTTATCGGCAATTTTTATGTTTATTAAATTAATTATGTTCCAAAACAAAGAACAGTCGTCTTTATATAAACATAAAGAGTTTCCCGTTAACTACTTGTTGAAATGTATATGCCTTGGATTAGTTACTGGAATGATGGCTGGTTCATTTGGGATTGGTTCTGCACCGTTTATTCAACTTGGATTAATGGTTCTATTGGGACTAACGATTCAGCAATCTGTAGGGACAACGATGCTTGTTATATTACCGATTGCAATTGGAGGCGGGCTAGGATATAGTTCGGAAGGATATTTAGATTATATATTGTTATTGCAAGTATTAATTGGGACCATGTTAGGGGCATATATTGGCGCGAAGTTTACAAATTATGCACCGCGAATGCTTTTGAGGTTTTCGATGATTATGACACCGGTTTTAGCTGGATGTATGCTATTGATGGAATAAAGTGAAATTATAATAAGTAGGGGGGACTGCTTACAAATAGCGGGATAAAATTAATATAGCAAACTATTAATATATTTTACGAATGAATTATGTAGGTAATTCATATTTCCCATATAAAAGGATTTGTTTTAATATTATGAGTGTAAAGTTCGAGTATTCGAAGTACTACTTGAATTATATCCCTATCCCTTTTCTAAAAATGCGAACAAGTTTTGCCCTATTCTATTCAATAGTTAATTGCATAGAAATATATTGTTCGATGACCATTATGGAACGTACATAATGGGAAAATCCCGATCCTTAAAGAGGATGCCCCTAATCTTCATGTGAAAATATGATCGGATAAGAAAGCTGACCAATTGATGGTCAGCTTTCTTTTTGTTCAAAAACTATTTCTTCTTTAATTTCTGTTTGTAATAATAAAGCTTTTCCGAAACGACGTTTACATTCTGCACGCACTTTTTCAATGGCTAGTAGCTGAGTAGTGGCGGGAACGGTGACAATAGCTTGGCGAGGCTTTCGATTTTTTTCACAAAAGACACATTCCACAACATAATTAGAAATCATATTTTCATCCTTCCAGTTTTAATTTCTAAAAAGGGATTGTCTATGAAGTTGATGTAATTTTTCGTCATTGTTTTATTATTTTCCTCTTTTTTTCAAGGGGAAAATAAAAAAGAGGGCGAATTTTAGTAGGGGAGGGATGTTTATGGAGAGATGGATAGGTAGTGCAGCGGTATGTGTAAATGAAAGAAATGAAGTTTTAATGGTACTGCAGGGAAAAGAGGGAGAAGAAAAAAGGTGGTCTGTCCCAAGTGGAGGACTTGAAAAGGGAGAGACACTAGAAGAATGTTGTATTAGGGAAGTTTGGGAAGAAACAGGTTACAATGTGGAAGTTGTAAATAAAATATATGAAAAAGAGGGTATTACATACGGTGTTCCAGTGTATGTCCATTATTATTTTGTTAAACAAATAGGCGGTAATATGAAAATCCAAGATCCTGATGAGTTAATACATGAAATTGCTTGGAAAGGGATACATGAAGTTGAACAATTGTGTTTAGCTTTTCCAGAGGATTATGAATTGCTGTGCCAATATATAGATAAAGAAGCAAGTATGTAAATACTTGCTTCTTTAATGTATCCAAGACAAGAAAAGCGGAACGATAACTAAACTAGCGCCTGCTGTTAAAAGCATAGATAAACTTGCAATTGTTCCTTCCACAGGACCGATTTCGAATGCTTTTGATGTACCGGTTCCATTTGCGCTTGTTCCTAACATAATACCTTTTGCGATTGCTGTTTTAATACGGCAAATACGTATGAGAGAAGGACCGAGCAATGCTCCTGTTAAGGCAGTTAAAACGACAAATACAGCAGTTAATTGTGACATGCCACCAATCATTTCTGAAATAGCCATTGCGATTGGTGTTGTTACGATATGTGGCGCTAAACTATGTTCTAGTGATGAATCAATTTGAAAATAATTTGCTAGTAGTGCTGAAGTAATGACTGATAAAAACGAACCGACAATGACATTAAGTAAGATAGCCATTCCATGTTTCTTTAATAAATCAAAGTATTTATAGATTGGCCATGCAAAAGCAACTGTTGCGGGTTTTAATAATTCAGTTAACCAGTGACCACCAGATTCATATGTTTCATAAGGTGTATTTAATCCGAGCAATAAAGCAATTAAAATAATGGGACAGACGAGAAGAGGAGAAAGTAGACTCCAATTCCAACGTTGATACATTTTTTTTGATATCCAATATGTGAATAGTGTTAATAGTAAACAAAGAAATCCGATCATTGCGTTGATCCTTTCCGCTTTAGTAGCAATTCTGTTAAAAGTCCTGTAACTAAGGTAACGCAAAGAGTGCTAATCATAATAATTAAAATGAGATCGATTCCATATTGTGTTAGTGTATCTCTGTAACGTATGACAGCGACTGCAGAAGGGATGAAAAATAAAATAAGTTCTTTTAATAAAAAATCTGCTCCGTCCTGTATCCATTCTTTTTTAACTAGGTTAAATTTTAATGAAATTAATAATAAAAAAATACCGATTATACTTCCTGGAACTGGGAGGTGTGCCTGTTTTGCAATCCATTCACCTGTCCAAGCGAAAGAAAATAGTAATAAAATTTGTCCGCTTAACTTCCACCATTTCATACAGTAACCACCTCTTTCTTTTTTTACATAAAAATTGTAAAAAAGAATTAACAATTTCTACTATACGTTCATTCGAAATATTTGTCTAATATATAAATTATATGGTATTAATATATTAGACGTATTAATCGAAAGTGAAAAGGGTGTCCAAAAATGGAATTACGGCATTTGCAATATTTTGTTGTTGTGGCAGAAGAGTTACACTTTGGACGGGCAGCTGCTCGTTTACAAATGACACAACCACCACTTAGTCAACAAATACAGCAATTAGAAAAAGAAATGGGAGTTACATTATTTTCAAGAACGAAAAGAAAGGTTGAACTAACAGAAGCAGGAGAAATGTTTTTAAAAGAAGTAAAAAAAGCGTTTGAACAAATTGAAAAAGCAGTAGAAGTTGCACAAAGTGCACAAAGGGGAGAAGTAGGATCACTTTCAATTGGTTTTGTAGGTGCGGCGATATATGATATTTTACCATCAATTGTTAGGGAATATAGAAAGAAATTTCCGAGAGTGTCTGTTGCATTACATGAATTGTCAACACCAGATCAAGTTCATGCACTTCATGATAACCGTATCGATATTGGCTTTTTACGTCCACCAATTCCAACACAATTATTAGAATTAGAGCCAATTCAAAGGTTATCTTGCACCTTATGTTTACCAAAGGCACATCCACTTGCAGAGAAAGATGAAATACATATAGAAGATTTACGAGATGAGCCGTTTGTATTTATTACGAGACCAGTATGGCCAGCTTTGTATGATACAATTTTATCTCTTTGCAGAGAAGTTGGATTTAGTCCACGCATTGTACAAGAAGCAACAGAGTATCAAACAGTTATGGGGCTTGTAGCAGCAGGGATTGGAATTACAGTAATACCCGTATCGGCAAATAAGTTATATAAAACAGAAGTTGTATATAAAGAGTTATATGATTCTAATTTTGTGGCAGAAATGTCAGTGGCTTACAAAAAAATGAATAGTAATCCAGAGCTGCTAGAGTTTTTAAAAATTGCAAGAGAGAAGAAAAGAATAGAAGTAGAAGATGAATAATAGTAGTAACAGAAAATGGATTTAATTCAAATCTATAAAAGTACACCTTATTAAACAATAAAGCGGAAATGCAACTTAAGTTGCATTTCCGCTTTATTGTTCTTTTTTTAGCTCGATACTAAATAGATAAACGTGTTCATTTTCTTTTAAGAGTAGATCAATACCTGTTTCTTCATCAATGGTAGGAACGCTTACAGTTTCTTTACTGGTTTGAATTACAGCAGCTAAAGTTGTTTTTTGATTGTATTTTAAATTTTTTATAGATTGAATTGTAGTAGTTGCAGAGCTATTTACGCTTCGTGGTTCTTCTTCATGAACAAGCGTTGAACCACCTTCAATATTCATATACCACTGCCTTTTTTCTTGTATATCTTTATCGAATTGGAAATGTGGTGGTAAAAAAGAAAGCTTTACTTTCTTTTTTGAAAAATGTGAGGTAGCTATATTAGCAATTTCTTTTGTTTTTTTACCATTGTTATAATAATCAATTGTAGCATTTATTTCATCTTTATCATTTTTAAGCGTAACGTTATAAAACATGCTATTTCTTTCTTGAAAAGGAGTCATTTGTAAAATAGAAGCTTGCTCTTTTGTTAATTTGTATGGCTCAACAATGGCAATTTCATTGTTTTTTAGTTGGCTACAACTTGTGAGTAATAATAAAGACAAGATTGATAGTAATTTTATACGCATGCAATCTCCTCCTTTTTACAATTATATTCTAAATGTGATTTTTTTATCATTTCGTTTTCTAGGACTAAAGACTTAGAAGAAATTCCGATTGTAGTGCGATGTTTAAAATGTCATATTTTTATACACTAGTAGTATAGAATGTGTATGTAATAAGGTAGGGGAAGAATGTTATGTCTTTATGTCGGTTAGCGAGAAAAAATATTAGAACATTTGCTACCAAAAGGATGAAGCAATTTATGTGGATTGCTATGAGTACTATGATTTTGTTTTTTATGATATCGTTACAATTTAATGAAGGAGCTATTTTGAAAGTAGGGGATGCATTTGTATTTCAAATGTATTTTTACACACTTTTTATTGTATTAATTTTCATATGTATTTTTACTACATATAAAATGATGTACTCTCTTTTGCATGTGAGGAGGGAGGAGTTTACATCTTATGTAGCAGAAAATATGAAAAGAAAAGAGGTACTATGTGTATTATGTCAGGAGCAATTATTCATTTATGGAGCAGCATTTGTTTTCGGATTAATTAATGGGATGCTATTTTTGAAATTATTCACGGTTATCTTTATGAAAATCGCAGGGATACAAGGAATAAATAGTGCGCCAATTACAATATATGCAGTTGTAATTATTAGTATAATTATTATGACTGTCGTTTTAATATCGATGATGCAATGTTATCGATTTGTTCGAAGTTTAAAGGGTGAAAATTCGTTGCGGTTTAAAGAAAGGGCATGAGAAATCATGCTTTTTTCTATTTTACACATAAAAATAATCATGTTACAGTGAAAAGACCTGACAAAGAATGGGAAGGAAAGGTTGTATAGAATGACAAATGAACAATCAATTGTAAAAGTCGATCGGTTAACGAAGCGAATCGGATCAAAGACACTTGTACAAAATATTAGTTTTGAAGTGAAAAAAGGCGAGGTTGTCGGTTTACTCGGACCAAACGGTGCTGGAAAAACGACTTTAATGAGAATGATGGTTGGTATGATCCGTATGACAGAAGGTGAAGTATGGATTGATGGTCAATCTGTGAAACAGCAATTCGAAAAAACCGCTGCGAAAATTGGAGCGGTAATTGAGACACCTGAATTTTATCCTTTTTTGAGTGGCTATGAAAATTTAACATATTTCGGACGAATGAATGGTAATGTGACTGAAGAACGTATCGATGAAGTAGTGAAATTGTTAGGGATGGGACAAGTAATTGATCGCAAAGTAAAAGCGTATTCACTCGGCATGAGACAACGTTTAGGAATCGCTCAGGCGCTTATTCACAATCCAGACGTGTTGATACTAGATGAACCGACAAATGGATTAGACCCTAGTGGAATACATGAAATGAGAATGTACATAAAAAAAATTGCACATGAACAAGGAAAAGCTGTACTTGTATCAAGTCACTTACTTTCAGAAGTTGAATTAATGTGTGACAGAGTTATCATTATTCAGCACGGGGAATATGTGGCTACGCAAAATATTCAGCATAGCCAAAGCGAAGAGATGGAGACGATCCGTATACGTGTAGATGATGCGAATAAAGCAGCAGAAATATTAGGGCATGATGTTTTAGTAAAAGATAATGAATTACTTATTAATGTAAAAGATGAAGAAATCCCAAATGTTATTCGTACATTGCTTGAGAAAAATATTCAAGTGTATCGTGTATATGAAGAAAGAAAAACGTTAGAAGAGCAATTTTTAGAATTAACAGGGGGAAAAGATATTGTTTAATTTAGTATATAACGAACTGTATAAAATATTTAAGCGGAAGCGAACGATTATTCCATTTGCAGTTATTGCAGTATTAATAATCGGATTAGGATGGGTTACGGTAAAGTATTTTGAACCGGAAACAAAAGGATGGAAAGTAGATTATACAGAACGAACTGTAGAAATTGAGAAAAAGCTTGGCATGAAAAAAGAAGCTATTTTAGCAGAAAAATCAGGGGATGAGCTTGTAAAAGAATACCAGCTTAAGATGAAGCATTTAGATACGGATACAGCACCGGCAAGCAGTTCTCCACTTTCTTTCATGAGAGATACAGGTTTTATCGTATTTCCAATTTTGCTCCCATTTATCCTCGTGTATGCAAGTACAATTTTTGCGAATGAATATAGCTGGGGAACATATAAATTTTTAACGATACGACCAGCGAGTCGCTTTAAAATTTTAACAGCAAAATTTTTAGCAATCGTTATATTTGCAGCTTTATTATTTATATTTAATATGATCTTCTCCGCTTTATGTGGACTTGTTATTTATAAATTCCAACAGCCTGCATGGAGTGAGTTTATTTTCCAAGATGGAAATATAATAAAACAAAACATTTTTGTAGAAGCAAGTAAATATTATGTTTTATCGTGGTTACCAACGGTTGTGTACGCATCGTTTGCATTTATGATTTCTGTGTTAACGAGATCTAGTGGAGGTGCAATTGGTATTTCACTATTCCTTGCTTTATCAGGCAATATTGCGTTATTAGCAGCCACTAGATATAACTGGGCGAAATATTTATTGCCAGCAAACACAGATTTATATAGTATTTCAAAGAACGGAAGTTTTATTGATGGAGTAACATTCCCGTTTGCATCATGTATGTTGCTACTTTATTTGTTCGTATTTTTATGTATTTCATATACTGTGTTTTTAAAACGTGATTTAACTTAATAAGAAAAGCCGTTCAGGGTGTGAACTGCACCCCAATTGTTAGACACAGTCTAACAATTGGAGGTGCAGTTTTTTGTATGACAAAATTTACGAAGGATTTAAAGTTAACGCTCGTTCAAGGATTTAATCCGA
>NZ_JBQAHZ010000038.1:0-45801 GCF_051917185.1 Bacillus cereus group sp. MYBK108-1 | reverse complement strand
CAAGCGAATGCACAAGCAGAGGCACAGAAAGCCCAAGCTTCAGGTGCACAAAGTGCAAATGCTAGCTATGGTACAGAATTTGCAACTGAAACAGATGTACATGCAGTGAAAAAACAAAATGCACAATCAGCTGCAAAAAAATCACAATCTTCTAGCTCTAATCAATAATGAAGGGAAAACACTTCTCTATCTTAAGAGAAGTGTTTTCTCAGGTTGTGAAGAAAGTCTTCTCTACAACCTATTTTTGTGTCTGAACAAATACATAATGTATCACTAGCAACTTTAGATGATGAGTTTGCCACAGTTTTAAAAACTGAAGATTTCTTTTAGAGATACTGAAATTGTGCCTTTAACTGGTTCACATCCTTCAGCAAATATTTCATATGAAATTGAGTGTAAGTTGTTATCATTTTCTAGAGGTTCTGAGCCATTTAGATGCTGTTCTTTTATTTTATTTTTTAGAGATACAACAGCTATATGGGTATATGGATGTATGACATTATTATAGCCACCAATAAATCCAACCAATAAAAATTTCACGTATCATAATAGTTATGAAGAAATTCTTTCAACAAATGGTTATACAATTCAAAACAAAAAAATGAACATCTTCAGAGGAAATATAGGATTAGAGGTTCCTTTCATATTCTTCATATATTCTGGTAGTAACATCCTTAATGCAATGTCCATTCTGATTTTCCCTGCACGTATCAAGGTATGAATTTCACTGCCATGGAATCCGTCTAAATCTGTACGAAGCCCAGCTAAAAGCATCTCAATATCCTCTTTATCTGTAGAGCGAGGTGGCAATTGATAGCCTGGTAAAGTGATTTGGTCGGTATAGAAAGGATTATTATTCTTATCTATTGAACTACCCCCATTTTCACTTCGTTTAGAAGAGAGGGATTCCTAAGTAAAGAGTTCTATCGAACTCTAATTGATTAGGCTAGCTCCACAGTCCTTGCGGTTAGAAGCCTTACCGCTTCATTCTTTAGATTAATACTTGCGTTAATATCCCTCTCATGGTGTGTGCGACAAGAAAGACAGTCCCATGTACGTAGGTTTAGATTTTTAACGTCTTTGTTTTGATATCCACAACAAGAACATAATTGACTTGAAGCAAATGTTTTCGATACGACAATGACTTGTTTGCCGTACCATTTTGCTTTGTATTCTAACATGGCTCGAAACTGTGATCATGATACCTCACTAATTGCTTTTGCTAACGTATGATTCTTTAACATATTCGATACTTGCAAATCCTTTATACCAATAACATCGTGGCTTTTGATGATTTCAGTCGAGATTTTGTTCAAGTAATCTTTTCTAGCATTCGTCATATATTCATGAATTCTAGCTACCTTTACTCGTTGTTTATTCCAGCGAAAAGATTCTTTCATTCTTCTAGAAAGAACACGCTGCGCTTTCGCCAATTTCTCTTCTAATGATAGAAGAAATTAATAAGGTGCATCAAGCAAACCTATTAGAAATGGAAAAGAGACTAGGTGATCGCATAGACCAAAAGAACAAATTGATAGAAGAGGATATAAAAGAAAGAAATAGATTGATAGAGGAAGATCTGAAAGATTGTAAGGAACGTGAAGAAAGGATAGAAAAAAGGTTAGAGCTAAGAGATGATAATCATATGAAGATGGTCAGAGAGGTTCAAGCTGCTAAACGTACTATTGTATCAGCACAGGAAAAAATAGCGGCAAATCCTGGTGGAAGTTTTGGAAATGAGTACATTCATTGCTAAATGTACTTATTTCTGGGATAAAAGGAAAAATATTCTTGCCCTTTTTATTTATACTAAACTATAATTTCACATACCTTACTATGTATAAGATCAGTAAGGCGCTTGATAAGAAAGCTTTTGTAGAAATGGTCTTAAACAATGGTTCACTTCCAGCAAAAGGGATTGCACCGTTCAATTTTGCGAGGGGAACGGATGAAAAAAACTTCGGGAAAGTGAGTGGGAATTTAGTAAAATATGATGTGAATGCAGCGAAGGAAAGCTGGAAAAAAGCCAAACAAGAACTAGGTAAAGGGGAAGTAGTATTGGAATTGTTAACAAGCGATAATGCGTTAGCAAAGAGAAATGCAGAGTATTTAAAGGGTGAACTTGAAAAGAATTTGAACGGACTAACCGTGAATATTAAACCTCAGTCACGTAAACAACAAATCGAATTGTTATTCAATAGCGATTATGACATAGGTGTTGATGTATGGGGCCCTGATATTCCGGATCTTTTTACTTTCTTAGATTTATTTACGACAGATAGTACATATAACTTTGATAAGTATACCAATAAGCAATATGATGAACTAATACATAAGGTGAAAATCGATTTAGCTGATGAAGAAAAGGCACGTTGGGAAGCAATGAAACAAGCAGAGAAAATATTATTAGAAGATGAAGTAGTAGCGCTGATCTACCAACAAGGAAGGTCATATTTACAACGTTCTTTTGTCAAAGGTATTGTGACCAACGATTTTGGTGGAAAAATTAACTATAAATGGGTTAAAGTTAAAAGGTAGATGGGTAAATTTGAAGTATGATGAAGAAAAGGAATACGAAAAAAGGAGTCGATATCCGAATCCTTTTAGTTATAAATAACGTGGAGTTAGAGTATAATTTTATATGGGTATACGGTATTAGATGAACACTTTATCCTTTAATGGTGATTAATGAGGGATTGTGGGAGGGGCTTACAGCCCTTTTTTTTATGGTATTCCATAAACTTTCTTTTATAATTAGATACAGTTTGTATCAAGCAAATTGTTAAATATCGATCTAAGTAATTTTAAATTTGAAGCAAAACCCAAAGTACTTTATCATTCTAATCAATGAACATAATGTAGATTAGTAACAGGTTGTTGCTGTTTTTAAGCATATAATATGATGAATTCTATTATTATTTTAAATTAACTGAAATGTACATTAATAAAAGATATAGCTCTAGTTCCTATTGGTTTGCTATGAATAACTGATGTTAAGTAAGAAAGTTGGTACAAGTTAATAGACGACAATAGATAAGATGACTTTAACGAGTAATTCAAGGGTTAATCTCATTTTATTTATTATATATTTTAATATAAGGTATTAAGAAGGAAGTTATGGATAACTGGTATACCCATTTCAGAGAAACCTACAATATGGTGAGAATCTAATGTTATTTTTTTACTTACTTTGTATGTAAATTAGTTGGCGAGCCACATACCCATCAAGCTAAGAAATTCATTGTTCCTCAAAAAGAAAAAATGAGCTGATTTTTCAAAATAACTAACTGTAGATTGCCTTTTTTGCAACAAAGAAAAAGCTTATTAAAAATCGCTATATGATTTTATATATGGGCTTCTTTTTAAACTATTTTTCATGGGAATTTGACGCATTACTGGTAATAATACTTACAAAAACTTACCCTATATAATTTTAGTTACCATAACCCTACTTATCAGCAGGCCATCTATCTAAAAACTTAGAAAAGTCCTTTCAGAAAATCTGAAGGGACTTTTCTTTCACATAATTTATATTTATCAGTGGTGTTTATTTTCTATTTTTAAACACTTCTAATGTTCTAATTTAATAGATAAGACGGCACAACATTCCGTACAAACATCAATAATTAATCTAGAAAATTGATTAAAGAGATTATTTGTACTAAAAGATTTTAAATATACTTGAGAATCTAATGAACCTTGTCTAATTGCTCTAGAACCGCAATTACAACATATCTTATTCATTTTCAATGCCTTCTTTCTAAAATTTAGTCCACATAAACTCCGTTAGCCGTAATATAAAAAGAGGGATTATCCCTTCTCATAAAGAATGATCATTCTCCTTATTTATCCAATTATGTCGTAGGAAAATTTTTCTCCTCTAATATTTCAAATTTAATCTCTCCATTTTCATAATATATCCGCTTTATAATCGGTATAGTTTCCATTTCATTTTCTTTGTCACTTGTATAATAATTTTTTGTTTCTATGTGAACGATATTCATCAGACATAACCTCCTTTTTTATCCATAACAAAAAACAAAGAACACATTTTTCTCACAGTTGTATATGTATTCTCATATTTTTCTTTTATTCTTCTTATTTTATGGGGGTTAGTTCAGTTGGATTTCCGATTCCGTAAAAAATAAATTACCAAAAAGAGAGCTAAATGGCTCTTTTTTTGTGCTTTATTTTGGAAAATATTTCTTTTATGATGAAATCAAATTGCAGAATGTGTTTATTGTTGTCATGTTTTCAGAGTATAAAATACTTTTTTAGGGCGTCGATTAAGCGAATATATATAAGATGAAGTCATTATTAATATCGTTTTGTCAGAGAAAAATGAGTTTAAATCACATGAGATTGTGCACGAATGGGTATTCAATCTGAATTTAATTGGTCCGACAATTCTACCAATTCCTCCTTTTACATTTCCGACGGAATCGACTGGGGCAACGGGATCAACCGGGTCAATATCTACCAATCGAATTTACGTAAGAAATCCAAATAGTAACAACGTTTCCGTGATTGATAGGATAACAAATAGCGTGATTAAGACTATTCCGGTGGAGAATGCTCCAGTTGGAGTAGGAGTCAATCCCTAAAGCGAATATAAAACACTAACAGTGATAATTAAAGGTACTTTTGCATCCGGAAACTATGTAAATATTATGAGAAAAGACTCTACCCCTTAGGAGATTCTTTTTCGTTGTTAGAGAAATCTTTTAATCAGGTATGACTCACAACATTAGCTTGGTGGTCCATGGATTGTACCAAAAATTAAGCTAATATCTCATGTAAAAAATTGCATTTAGCATTTTTTAAGAACAACATAAATAAAAATAAACTAAAATGAGGTGATTTTATGGGAGAGAAAAATCTACATTTAGGTTGTGGCCGGACCATTCTCGAAAACTGGATAAACCTTGATGTAGTAAAACAAGATGGAGTAGATGTTGTCGCTAATTTAGATAATTGTAAAAATAAGCGTTTACCCTTTGAAAATGATAGTATTGATCAATTTTTAGCTGAACATTTATTAGAACACATACAATATCCTTTATTTTTAATGGAAGAGTTACATCGCATTGCTAAACCAAATGCAAAAGCAGTTTTTAAAGTGCCTTATGGATCAAGTGATAGTGCTTTTGAAGATCTAACGCATGTAAGACAATATTTTTTACATTCTTTTGATTATTTTTACCAACCTTGTTATTGGCGTGCAGATTATGGGTATTGAGGTGATTGGTTAATTGAAAAAATTATAATTATTGTAGATGCAAACCAATATCAAGGGAAAACTAGGGTAGAGATATTAGATGATGTGAATAAGTACCGGAATATTGTTCTTGAAATGATAGTTGAACTACGAGCTATAAAACCAATTCGAGAACTACAACGCGAACTACTTAGAGCCCCACCTATTGAGATTCGTTTAGGTACTACGTTTTAGGTGGAAAATCTAAATTCAAATAAAATAAAGATATCTATAACAGAGGTGCTCAGATGATTACAATTAGTTTATGTATGATTGTAAAAAATGAAGTTGAAACACTTAATAGATGTTTAGAATCAGTTAAAGACATTCCTGATGAGATAATCATTGTAGATACAGGCTCAACAGATCAAACGAAACAAATAGCTAGTAAATGGACGAAACAAATTTTAGATTTTAAATGGATAGATGATTTCTCAGCAGCTCGAAATTATTCTTTCCATCAAGCTTCAATGGATTACATTTTATGGTTAGACGCTGATGATATACTTTTACCAGAAGAACGTAAAAAGCTACTTAATTTAAAACAATCACTCACTCAAAAAATTGATGCGGTTTCCATGATTTATCACGCAGAAATTGATAAATTCAATAATGTTTTAACCAGCATTCGCCGCAATAGATTAGTTAAAAGAAGTGAAAATTTTCAATGGCATGGCGTTGTTCATGAAGATCTAAGTATTCATGAACAGTATAATTGTCTCGAAAGTGACATTATAGTCACCCATAAAAAAATTTATGCCGATTATGAATCAGATCGAAATCTCAAACTATATGAACAATTTTTGAAAAAAAATAATGGTAAGATGACAGTTCACGATATATTTCATTATGCTAGAGAATTACATAAACATAAAAAATATAAACAAGCCATTGAATTTTATAACAAGTTCTTAGATTACGAAGATATCCAATTAAAACACAGGCTTTTTGTTATGCATAAATTAGCTAGTTGTTATCATCTAATCGGAAATTTTAAAAAAGAAATAGAAATAACATTTCAGTCTTTAGAATACGATGTTCCTCAACCGGAATTTAGCTGTCGCTTAGGTGAATTCTTTCTTAAGAATAATCAGTTTTCTCAAGCTGCCTATTGGTATAATCAAGCTATAGAAGCACCTTCAGCAAATTCTGCTCATTTCATTGAACAACAGCCCTTTAAAACTTGGTTACCGCATAAACAATTAGCGTTTTGCTACTTACAGCTAAAAGACTATAAACAGACTTATCATCATAATCAAATGGTTCTTCGTTTCTTACCAACTGATGAGGAGACCCTTAATAATATTAAAGTAATTGAGGAGTTAATGATAACTGATTAACAATTATAGGATGTTTATTTATCTGTAAAGTGAAATTTTTTCGGAGGATTTAAACATCCTATAGACTTAATAGTTTTCATGTTCATAAAGATTTGAAATCCCTTTAAAGACATTTTTGATAATTTATACCCCATTAGAAATGTTATGAATAAAATCAATTAGTTACAGTTCTATGCTTCTAGCTTCGTTTTTATATTATCCAGCACGTTCTTCTTCAGATAAAAAAATACTGTTTCCTCTTCTCTCTTCATTTCTGGCTGTTTATGCAGCTCATCCAAGAATTATTACTCCGCATCTTCTACGATATTTTAATAATATTTTTTGTTTTCTCTATAAACTAATCGTTTGAATTGATTCGACAGTATACAGTACATGTGAATAATGCTAGGTGCCCCTCTAATATTATTTTGTGGTATGGAGCCAGACCCTCAGAATGAGTCTATGTGTATGTAAAGTAACAATATATATTCTCATACAATAAAATAAGCGAAGGGGACAATGAATTGGATGATACACATATTAATGATTTACATAAAGACAGAAATAGGGAATATCTATGACATATCCAATTAGAGTAAGAACAAGTGCATTAATCATTAAAAATAGCAATTTACTATTAGTTGAATTTAAAGATGAGAATGGATTACATTATAACTTGCCAGATGGAGACGTTGAGAAAGGAGAGACTTTGATCGAAGCAGTTAGAAGAGAAGTATTAGAAGAAGCTTCTGTTTTAATTAATGTGGGACAAGTGGCATTTTTATATGAATATGGACCCTTTAAAAATAAAGAGAAATATGGGACAGTTCATTCGCTAACAACGATTTTTGAATATGAGTTAAAAGAAGGAGAAACACATTGTCTTTCGGATAATCCAGATGAAAATCAAACAGGTGTTAAATGGATGCCGTTAGATGAATTGTAAAACATCCTTCTATATCCTAATCTTTGTAGCGAAATTCAAACATACATAAATAATAAACGAAACATTGAACTTATGGAAGAACAACAATTAAATGGATATTAATAAAGTTTTTGGAGAAAAAATAAGAGCTTAAAATAGTATCTTTAAATTAAAATACTATATAAAAATATTTTAATTATTAAATAGAGGATTAGCCATGGAACGAATCTTTGTAGTATATGCGCTTATTTATCATTTTAACCAAGAAGACTCCTTCCTCAAGGACCGTGAAGGGGCACAGCCCAGTGAGTAGGCGGGAGGCGTTCAATTGTATATAACCCCTTTTATGTTCAATTAATATTAGAACATATAAAAAGACACTATGTATACATAGTGTCTTTTTATATGTTGACTTATTCTGAAAGAAAATGTAGTGATTAATCATAATTTGTTGGATACTTCTTGGTTAATAATATTATAACATTATCATAGAAGAATTTAAATGTATTTATTCATATATATGATTTTGGTGTATTTTAGACTCGTCTTAATTTCATTCTATTACCAAAAATTCCAGTTTATTTATTTTCATATCTATAATATAATTTAACTGCTAAATCGTAAAAAGGAGTTCTAATAGATATGGAGATGAGAAACTTACAAAAACTAATTGAAGACAAGAAAGTAGAATTAATTAAACTTGTAGATAAATATGGATTTAGACATCAGCAGGTGCTAGATTTAAGTCAAGATATAGATGTGTTAATAAATCAGTTTATTTATATAAAACATAAAAACGAGTAGAACTTTGCATTTTAATGAGGATTACTTTGGGATATTTTAAATTGCTTAAAATTAGTACAAATGCTGAATAGGCATTTTTGAAGCTTTTTAAGATAAAGGGAGGTTTTATAAATAAATAGACGGTCTTTATTTGATAAATAAAGAAGTTTGTGGAAATGAATGGCTTATATGAAAATATTTTTACGTGATTGCATATAAAAGAGCAGCTAGCAAAAAATAACTACTTAATACAAGGATATACAGAGAAAACCACATTTAAATGAGTTTCGATATATAGTCTACATACAGTGTTAACGTAACACTTATTTTAAATCCAATTTATTTAAAGTAAACATACCAATACATAAAATGGCTGCGCCTACTGCAGAACCTAACCAGTCTCTCCAGCTTAATGTACTTAAAGGTGTATCTTTTAAATCCATAATTAAGAAGATAACAAAAATTAGTACACCGAATGCTAAGCATCCCCAAAAGTTTCTAGAGATTTAATATTCTTCTTTCGAAATCTGTTCATCTAAATCACCTCTATTAATCCTTAATACTTTTATAAACAAATTATTGCTTGTATAAAAATTGAAGTTACAAAATACACAATACGTCAAATTACAACTCAATAAAATAGGAACTTTGTGGCAAGGGATAATTAAATTAGAAAAACCGAAACAGATAATACTTATTAAAAGAACATATTTTACAAATTAGATTATGATAGTTGATATTCTTCATATTGACCAGAAAAGAATTAAAAACTCTAGTGAAATTCCAAGTGTCCTTTTCCTAGTTTTTTGAAATTCTTTAATCAAATAGCCAATGGCACTAATTGCTATAAGAATAAAGAGAATAAGTTCTAGTGTAACTGGCATTTTATCTACCCCTAGATAATTTTAAAAATTAAATATATAAAAATTATAATATATTTTATAGTTAGTTGCGAGAATTAAATGAAAAATATAGTTCAGCAGAAAAGAAGATTAGATAATACAAAAGTATTCGGGAGAAGTGGTTAATAAGTAAAAAAAAGAGTAAAGATGAAAAAGAGCAGTTTTCAAAAGCTAACTGCTCCAATCATGGAATATGGTTAAGAAATGGGTTGTCTACATTATTGCCGGAATATTTAATTTTATCAAGGAGCCGCGATTAAACTACACAAAATTTCTGATTAATATCCAGGTAGTAAATATAAGAACTAAAGTCTCAGCAATTGTCTAGGATTTGTTTTTATGCGTTTTTTGACTTTATTTATAAAAGTGATTTTGAACGTAAGGAATTTGTAAGGAAGAGGTAAGAAAAAGGAGATTTTCATTGTGTATGATTAAAATGTAAAGAAGAGTGAGAGGAGGAACAAATACTATATATTTATATGAAAAAACAAATCAATTAATAAGACTTGTATGGGAGAAAAGAGAGATTACAAAGGTTAACACACTTGTAAGAAAAGGATAGGGCATTTTCAGGTCAGAAATTTGTTTATGAAATAGTGGGTATAAGAATAATTACAAATTCAATATCGTACTTTTGTCTTTAGTTAAGATGAAAGCCGTGTGATTAGTTTAAAAACAGTAAAAAACCATCTATACAATATGAATAGGGGAGAGGAATATTTTAATGAAAAAGCACTGTCACATTACATGTACAGGTTTAGCCCTTTTAATAACTGGAGGTTCCCTGTTATATACAACGCCAACCGTAAGTGTAAAAGCGGAGTCCATTCAAAATGTATCTAGTTCGTTACAAAGAAGCAACCAAAGAGATCGTAATTCCGTCAAAGAGGCAATGCGGGATACATTAAAACTTGGATATCCAGGGATACTTGCTAAAACTTCTGAGGGTGGAAAAACATGGAGTTATGCGGCTGGTGTAGCTGATCTGAGTACCAAGAAACCAATGAAAACAGATTTTCGTTTTCGGATTGGCAGCGTGACAAAGACGTTCACTGCAACAGTTGTACTTCAATTAGCAGGAGAAAACCGCTTAAATCTAGACGATTCTATTGAAAAATGGTTGCCTGGTGTCATTCAAGGAAATGGATATGATGATAAACAGATTACTATCCGGCAATTATTGAACCACACAAGTGGTATCGCTAATTACACAAGGTCAAAGGATTTTAATATGATGGATACAAAAAAATCTTATACTGCTGAAGAATTAGTAAAGATGGGAATATCCATGCCTCCAGATTTTGCTCCAGGAAAGAGCTGGTCGTATTCAAATACAGGATATGCATTACTAGGAATTCTTATTGAAAAAGTAACTGGGAACAGCTATGCAGAAGAGATTGAAAATCGAATTATTGAACCACTTGAATTATCGAATACATTCTTACCTGGAAATTCAAGTGTCATTCCAGGAACCAAGCATGCCCGTGGATATATCCAATTAGACGGAGCAAGTGAGTCAAAAGATGTTACTTATTATAACCCAAGTATGGGGAGCTCGGCCGGAGATATGATTTCTACAGCTGATGATTTAAACAAATTCTTTTCTTATTTACTTGGAGGCAAATTACTGAAAGAACAGCAACTAAAGCAAATGCTTACAACAGTCCCTACAGGAACAGATGAACTTGGTGATTCCGGGCTTGGAATTTTCAAAATGAAGCTTTCAAACGGTGTATCGATATGGTGGCATGGAGGAACCATTCCTGGCTTTTTAACTTTTGCTGGGGGCACACTTGGAGGTAAGCATACCTTGGCCGTCAATTTGAATAGCCTTAAAGCTGATAGTCCTGATCCTTTTAAAAATATTTTACTTGCTGAATTTACTAAGTAGTTTAAAAGTAAAGACGAGTAAAATTTATCATAGTTTCATAGTTAAATAAATTAATAATAAAATCGATCAATTATCTAAGGAGGAAATTTCCTCATGAAAATTAAGCTAACTGGTGTGTTAGTCGCTACATTAGCGCTTATGATCCTACCAACAGGGGCGAAAGCATTCTCTGATAATAAGACTACAGTTGTAACTAATGAAGAAGTAGCTAGCCGAGAACTGAAGAAGATTGCAGCAGAGAAAAGAATGACCGTGACGTTGCCATCAAATGGTTCATTTGCGGTGTATGATGAGAAGGGAGTTTGCGTCAACTTCACCATTCTGAGTGGCAATAACAAGGTGAAACTGCCGAAGAACGGAACAATCGTATTCGCTGGGGCACCGAACTCAGAATTTGCAATCTCGATGAACTAGCATACAAAAAATATATAAATAATTATTATCAATTTTATTTATATATTAAAAAAACTGAATGTCTATTCAAAAAAACTGTGCATAAAAACTTGCATTATAACAAGTTTTTATGCACAATTTTTTTATTTTATGCCTTTCATTAAACCGTGAATCTTTGGGGCCATAAAATATAAAATTACATTTAAAATGATTGAAAGGCCACCAATTACACCGAATTGAACTACCCCCACTTTCACTTCGTTTAGAAGTGAAAGTGGGTTAACCTAAGTAAAGAGTTCTATCGAACTCTTTACTTAGGTTAACCCCGCAGTCCTTGCGGTTAGAAGCCTTATTGCTTCATTCTTTAGATTGATACTTGCGTTAATATCCCTATCATGGTGTATACGACAAGAAGGACAGTCCCATTCACGTAGGTTTAAATTTTTAACGTCTTTATTTTGATATCCACAACAAGAACATAATTGGCTGGAAGCAAATGTTTTCGATACGACAATGACTTGTTTGCCATACCATTTTGCTTTATATTCCAACATAGTTCGAAATTGTGACCATGATACCTCACTAATTGCTTTTGCTAACTTATGATTCTTTAACATATTCGATACTTGCAAATCCTCTATACCGATAACATCGTGGTTTTTGATGATTTCGGTTGAGATTTTGTCCAAGTAATCTTTTCTAGCATTTGATATGTATTCATGAATTCTAGCTACCTTGACTCGTTGTTTATTCCACCGAGAAGATCCTTTCATTCTTCTAGAAAGAACACGCTGTGCTTTCGCCAACTTATCTTCTAATGATCGGAAAAACTTCGGATTTTTATAGGGTGTTCGATCTGACAAAATAGCGAAATCTTTTAGTCCTACATCTATTCCAATGTAAGAATGTGTTTTCGGAAGTTCTTGTACTTCTGTTTCAACTAATAGTGACACAAAATATCTGCCAGAATGGTTTCGTCTAACAGTGGCACTTACAATACGTCCCTCTACTTCACGACTTTTGGCACATCGAACAAGGCCTAGTTTCGGCAACTTTATTTTGTTCCCTACAACGGCAATATTTTCATTTGTTTGTTTTGTGGTATAAGATTGTACGTTGTTCTTCTTAGATTTAAAGCGCGGGGCGCTGTTTTGTTTTTTGACAAAGCGCGTATAAGCATCCGCAAGGTTGCGAACAGACGACTGAATCGCAATACTATCCACTTCTTTGAGCCAAACAAAATCTTTCTTCATGGCAGGGAGTTTGGCAGAGCATGTACCATAGGTCAAGCCTTGTCCTGTCTCTTTGTATGCGTGATCCCATAAGGATAGGAAATGATTGAATACAAAGCGGGAACAACCAATCGTTTTGTTGATTAGAATTGCTTGTGCTTGATTTGGATAGATACGAAACTTATAGGCTTTATTAATCATCATTTCATTCACCTCCATTTCGGTATATAACCATTATAAACCAAACGTACATTCGATAGTTAGTAAAGTAACACTTTCTATATGTCGAACAATTAAGATGGCTTCCTGCCATCCCTTGTTCGAAGCCAATTTAGCTCCCACCTACTCCTGGGCTGTTGCCCTTCACACACTCCTTGAGGAAGGAATCTTCTTGGCTAAAATGATAAAAAGAAAATTAGATGTTTAGTATTAAATAAAATTAGTATCAATACAATCTTGGTCCTTTAAGGAAACCAAATTAGAGAGCAACATTTCAAAGGGTATCTTGTGATATAACTAAGTAGAATTTTTAAGCAAGGGGATGATGAGATGAATAAATTGAAGGGGAAAATTGCATTAGTAACAGGGGCTAGTAGAGGAATAGGCCGAAGCATTGCCTTACATTTGGCACAGGCTGGTGCGTTAGTCGTTGTTCACTATAGTAAAAGAAAAGAAGAAGCAGAAAGTGTAGTGGATAAAATTAAACAAGATGGCGGTTCCGCATTTGCGATTAGTGCAGACTTAAGTACCTTTAACGGTATTAATAAATTGTATTCAATGATGGATCAATCTCTTCAAAAATATATAGGCGATACTACATTTGATATTCTTGTAAACAACGCTGGAATTGGGCAGATTTTAACGTTAGAGGAATCTACAGAGGAGTCTTTTGATGAGGTTATGAATATTAATGTGAAAGCTCCATTTTTCATTATTCAAAAGGCTTTGCCACGTTTAAAAGATGGAGGCCGGATTATCAATATTTCGTCTTTTGTCACACGGGTAGCCTCCCCAAGTGTTTTTGCCTACAGTATATCTAAGGGGGCAATTAATACACTCACTCATACTTTAGCACAACAACTTGGTGCCCGTGGTATTACAGTAAATGCAATTCTCCCGGGTATAATTAATACAGAAATGAACGCTGAGACATTGGGGAATAGAGATGGACAAAAATATGCCGCAGGTTTATCGACATTTAATAGGTGGGGAGAACCTAATGATATAGCTGATATTGTAGGTTTTCTTTCTTCATCAGACAGTCGTTGGATAACTGGTGAGTTAATCGATGCAAGTGGTGGATCTTGCTTATAATACTTAGAGGAAAAGCCAACTTAAATTAAGGTGACTTTGCAATTCTATTATTTATTTGTTAAACCTGTGGACTATGTACCATTTTTTAGTTCTTAGAATAGTCACCTTGAGATGGGGCCAAATGTGGTAAGTCAATTAGGGGAGAGAACTAATTATGCTTTAGTATGATTTATTTTAAGTATAAATGGTAAAAAGCAATGAATATGCACAATTTCATATGTAAATAGGTACTTTTTGTTAACACTTTCATAGAGAAGGAAAGGTATGAATTTAGTATGATAGAATCAATTTGTATTAAATATAAAGGGGATGAGTATATGCTAAAAAGAATGATTTTAGGAGTTTCATCATTAGTAGTGGGAGCAACAGTTGGCTTAGCGACTGATGTATCCGCAGCACCTGCACCACCATTAACATCATTAAATGTGGTAAAAGTTGAATCTCAATTAGGCGGGGTTGAATTTATTGGTCCTAATAATTTAAGTACAGTTAAAGATCATGGAGGGAGCTATTTATACATTTATACAAATGAAATGGGATATGGTAGAAATCCAATTGCTCAAATGAGTGGTCAAAAACTAAAAAAAGTAGATTCTAAGATGATTGATATAAATGGGGATAGAACAGTGGATGGATGGGAATATAAATGGGATGCTTCAGGACAGCAAAATGGGCAATTTAAATATCAAAATACATCTACAAATGCACCTTGGAATACATTATCTACGTCATTAAATATTAAATAAACTAACAGAAGAATTCGATGTTAGTTTTTTATGTTTGTTATATATGTAATGTTTAGATACCTAAAGGAGTCTACGTTTTTAAGTAGGCTCTTTCTAACTAATGATAAGATATCAGCAAATTGATAAACTATTTTGTCTAATCGGCAAATCAGAAGTTTACATAACATTTTTCTGGTAAACAATTCTAGGTTTAATTAGTGTAATCAATAAAAGAAGGAAATCTTTCATAAAATCAATTAAGTTATTTAGTGGGTCTTTCATCATAAATATCTAAAACTACATATTTATGAAATTTTATAAAATTTTCACTTTATATTTAGTCCTAAATCATACGATTTTAATACAAAATACTATAATTTGATTAGTAATAGCAGTGAAAAAAACATTAAATATATCTAGATTTTAAAGTTAATGTTACTTTATTACATAATTTGTTTAAAGGGATATATAGGGTTATTATTCAATGTAACTAAAATAATTTAAAAGGAGATAGAAAGTTATGTTTAAAGTAAAAACAAGGGGAAAAATAAAAAAAATTGTTATGGTTTCAACGGCTTGTACCATGTTGTCAATGTATGGAGCACCAATTTCTAGTACAAAGGCAGCAACCCGATCGCATGCCCCATCAGTTTATGTAACACCACAAAATACTGCTGCTTCAGATATTATTAGCATTGACTGGTCACCAGTCCAAACAGCACCTTATACATATTGGGCTGTGCATAACTGGAATCAGGGAGGAGAGGGTGGTGGTTATGCGGGCTTCCAACAACAAAGTGGTTTTGATCAATTCGGTAAACGAACCCTTCATTTTGCACTTTGGGATCCAATAGCATCAGACCAAGCAATAAAAGCTGAATATTTATCGCCGTCTTCAGAAGCCAGTAGATTTGGTGGAGAAGGGACAGGTCTAAAGGTACAAACAACTTATAATTGGAAAGATAGTGAATGGTATCGAATGACTCTACGTTCTTGGCAAGAAGATGGCCATACAAAGTTTGGCCAGTGGATAAAAGATAATACATTAAATCAATGGAAGTTAGTTGCTATTATGGATCATCCAGTTGCGAATGTTGCATTTAACTATGGTTTATCGATGTTTCAAGAGGACTGGGCTGGTAATGGACAAGATGTAAGAGAAGCACGTCTTAAAAATGGATACAGCAGAAAAGTTTCAGATAAACAATGGAATTCTTGGAATAATCAGCATATCTCTGGACAACATGATACGTCCTATCAATACGATGGAGGATCAACTTCAGAATATCTATGGGTTAGGGCAGGAGGAAATACTCAATCAACTATTGGTACTGGAAAAACTTTTAATATAAATCAGCCTAGTCAACCAGAAATGGGCAATTTAGATTTTGATATCCAAAATACTCGCTTTGAAGCTGGAAAATTAAATGTTTCATGGAAATTGAAAGAACAAAGTACTCCACAGTTTAAAGGGAAAATTGAAATCTATGACAATGAAAAGTTAATGGGACAACCTTTAAAAGTAATTGATAATATTAAGTCCTACCAAACTGAGGTAAGTCAAACTATGCAATTGCCTCAAACAGCTTTTGCTAAAATTACATTAACAGATATATTTGATCGAACTGTAGAGAAAAAAGTAGAAATTATAAATGGAAATTCTGATATTTTAGTAGGGAATCGATTTGCATGGTCCCTAAAAGGAATTAGTGATTTCGAGTTTGCAAAAATCAATTTCAATAAGTCGACAGAAGAAATGCAAATTGACTTAAAAGCAGGCGTACCGCATCATTATTTTAATGAAACGTATGCAAGTATTAAAGTACAAAATGCATCAGGAAAAGTAGTATATAGTAAAGATATTTATGGAAACAAACAACAAAATGCTGAATCGCAAAAAGTCCCAGTCAAAGTAGGAGATTATATTGAGTTAACACATCTAGAAGGTGTGCATAGAGCAAATTTCACAAATTTAGACAACAGTAAACAAGAAAGCTTTGGAAAAAAAGCAATGTATGAAGTCACAAAAGAAGGCTTGAAGAAAGTAGAAAAAATGCCAGAGACAACAATTCTAGATGGAAAACAATTTGCATGGTCATTAAAAGGATATAGTGATCGAGAAATTGCAAAAGTAGATTATAATCAAACAGCAGAAGAGCTGAAAATCAAATTAGAAGCTGGCGTACCGCATTCTTACTTCAATAGTACGTATGCAAGTATTAAAGTCCAGAACTCGTCTGGTAGCGTTATGTACAATAAGGAAATCATGGGAAATAGACAACAAAATGCTGAAACCCAAACAGTACCTATAAAAGTAGGAGATTATATAGAATTTACTCATATAGAAGGGGAAGCAGCAAAGGAAAAAACAAGAGCGACTTTAACTAACCTTGAGAATGGAAAACGGGAATATATAGGAAAGAAAAGAACATATCAGGTTACATCTACAGGATTAATAAGACAATAAATGTATAAAAAAGTTGGGGGGAATCCCCAACTTTTTTGTCATTATTATGGTTACAGTAAAATTTCTGACACCGAGCAAATACAAGTCATAACGATCAAACAATAGAAGTACAAGATATTAGAAAAAACAAATAAGATAAAAATAGATACAGTAAAAAGTTTACTACAGGAAGTAATTAATCTTACTGTGTCAGATGAAAATCTTAAAGTGAAAACGCCGATTCTATTAGAAGTGCAAAAACGTAAGGCTGTTACTTCGCGCATAGCTTAGTGAGTGCGTCAACCATCCATGTGTATTCGAATTGTCGAGGCTTGTAGCACACGTCGGATTCATCTGAGTGTTAGCTTCTTCCACAAGGAAGAATTGCTCTTTTTTGAAAGGGTGGTGCAAGTGGGAAAGCAATAGTTCGTTGCTAGTACCAACCAAAAACATACTTGGGGTGTTACCGTACGGTGGCATGAATTCTAGAGCGTCAAACTGTCTAGCGATAGAAGAAAAGACCTAGAGTTCTAACTCAAGGCCCCCACTGAAATGTTTCATCTCAGTGGGGGCTTGAGTAGCATGCATGTGTCTGTTAACAGAGAATACACGTGACTAAAATGGAAAACTTTTAACCTATTTTTATTTATTCGTAACCTTTAGAGTTTCTAACACGATTTTAGTAGCGTCTGCAATAAGTGTATCATCGTATTCTGCATCTTCTTTATCATGATTAGAAAGGATGGAAAGAACAATCGGCTTTTTATTTGGTGGCCAAATAATTGCGATATCATTCCTTGTTCCATAAGATCCTGCACCTGTTTTATCAGCTACTTCCCATCCTTTTGGTACACCCGCACGAATTAATTTATCCCCAGTCGTATTTCTCTTCATCCAATCTACTAACAGTTCACGTTTCTCAGATGGTAGTACAGTTCCTAATGTAAAAGATTGAAGCGTCTTAGCGATTGCTTTTGGTGTACTCGTATCATGTGTTTCTCCTGGATTTACTTCATTTAATTCAGGTTCAAATCGCTCGGAATTAGTAACAGTATCACCCATTTCCCTCAAGATTTTTTCAAATGCGGATGGACCACCTAACTTTTTAAGAATTAAATTATGTGCCGTACTGTCACTATATCGAACAGAAGCATCTGCAAGTTCTTTTAACGTCATTCCTGTATCCACATGCTTTTCAGTAATTGGATTATAATTAGATAGGTCTTCACGTGTATACGTAATTCTTTCATCAAGAGCTTCTATTGAATTCTGACGTAAAAGAGCTCCCACTGCTAATGATTTAGATGTAGAGGCAAATGCAAAACGATCATCTGCATGGTAAGCAACAGTCTGATTCGTACTTGTGTCCAGTGCGTAAATACCAAGCTTAGCATTATATTCTTTTTCAAGTTTAGCAAAAGCATGATTACCTATATTTTCTTGCTTAACTTGATTGGTTTGATTTGTTTGTTTAGTTGATTCTGATTGCGTATTACTATTAGAACAGCCTATCAGTGTCGCGCATGAAAGTAATACGACAGGTACAATCTTTTTGTAATGTGAATTGGTAAAGAACTTGTTTAAAACGAACATAAATTTTCAACCTCTTTCAAGAATATATGGATTTAGTCTAGTTTTTCATACTGATGCAATTGTAGAGAGCATACGATAACGATACTCTGCAGTTAAAATATTTCAGGTTAAAAACGTTTACGGAACGAATAACCCACTGTTCAAGTGAATCGTTTTTATTACCTATTCACTTGCAATGAATAACCCGTAAAAGTATGAACTGGTAACATGTAAACGTAGTATTTCAATACACACCTTTTTTACATCCTTCTCCTTTGTAAAATAATGAATCCTTTCATTTTTTTATTAAACGTAAAAATAGGTGTCAAACGAGATTCATTGTATCCAATTAGGACATCTATTTTTAGTAATACACGTAATAGACATTCTAAGTAATGTATTTGTTCCACTTTTAGATGAAGAAGAACTTGATTAGGGTAAAAAAATATTATGAATTAATATATAGAAACCTAGTTCGGTAAAGGAAAGTAATCGTGTAGCATTCTTTTTGCTATCTCCTCAAAAAATACGCTCACTGACTTTATAAACTGTATTTTCAGAAATATTGCAAGCGTGTAAGACAAATGAAAGGTAATTCAATATGAGAAAAACAACCTTACTACTACAATGAAAAAACAGAAACATGAATAAAAATCATGTGTTACGATATGAGATTTAATTTGGTGCTTAATACATTTGACCAAGTATTCCAGTTTCAATAGGAGAAGCTGAAACAGACCAGTTGTGAATGGTACATGATTCGTATTAAAAAAATCATAATGTAGGCAGATATCTTCTATCAAATCTTATTCGTAGTGTGTACATTTGGAGGGAATTTCTTATATGAAAATAGTAAAAGTAAATGATCTTAGTAAAGAATATACAGGAAAGGTTCCACATACAGCACTTTCAAATATAGACTTAACAATTACGGAGGGGGAATTTGTTGGGATAATGGGACCTTCGGGAAGTGGGAAAACAACATTATTGAATATGATTTCTACTATTGACTCGCCAACATCAGGCAGTGTATGTATTCATAATCAAAATCTGTATCATCTCTCCCCTGATGATTTGGCCTTATTTCGCAGAAAGGAATTAGGATTCGTCTTTCAGTCCTTTAATTTGTTGCATACCTTAACAGTAAAAGAGAATATGGTTCTTCCGCTCGTATTAGATGGCATCGATGTGAAGAGAATAAATAAACGAGTAGAATCAATATCGGAGAAATTAGGAATCAACGAAATCTTAAACAAACGAACTTATGAAATATCAGGAGGGCAAGCACAGCGAACAGCAATTGCACGTGCGCTCATTCATTCTCCAAAATTAGTTCTTGCCGATGAGCCGACAGGTAACTTAGATTCTAAAGCCTCTCAGGATGTGATGGATATATTATCACTATTAAACAAAGAAGAAAAGGCAACAATGATGTTAGTAACGCACGATCCAGTTGCTGCAAGTTACTGTGACCGCATAATTTTTATTAAAGATGGCCAGTTATACAATGAAGTTACTTACAAAGATAATCGTCCATTATTCTATAAAAAAATTATGGATAGTCTTTCTATGTTAAGGGGGAATAAACATGACTTTTCGACAACTCGCATTTAATAATGTTTTACGAAATAAAAGAATATATCTTGGTCATTTTTTTAGTAGTACATTTGCGGTATTGATTTTTTTCACTTATGGGCTACTTGTCTTTCATCCGAACCTACAAGGTGAGTTGACTCATCTAAGTACCATCATGAGTGCATTTGGAAAAATAGGATTTTATTTATCCTATTACTTAATCTTTGTTTTTTCTTTCTTATTTATTTTCTATTCTGTTAGTGCATTTTTAAAAAATAGAAAAAAAGAGTTTGGATTATTAATGTTACACGGAATGTCTAATAAGCAGCTTCATCGATTAATTTTCTTCGAAAATATGTTGATTGGAATCCCTTCAGTCGTAGTAGGCATCGGACTAGGAATGGTTTTTTCTAAATTGTTTTTATTAATTAGTGGGTCTTTATTAGGGATAGAGCAAACGTTAGTATTTTACTTTCCAATCAAGGCAATGGTAGTAACAGCAATATCCTTTTTTGTTTTATTTCTACTCATTTCATTGTTTACATCAAAAATGGTGAAAATGGATAAGCTGGTAGAACTCATAAAATCAGAGGAAAAACCCAAACCTGAGCCACTAGTGTCTGTTTGGATATCTTTGGTGGTCATTATTTTATTAGGAGCGGGTTACTCCTGCGTTCACCACAGTATCGCCGCGGTCGATTACATGCGTTTAAATCAATTATTCCTACTCGTAGGAGTAGGTGTCTTATTAATTGTATGTGGAACCTATTTTTTCTTTACTCAATTGTGTGTATATGTGTTATCTGCTTTAAAAAATAGAGAAACTACATTCTTTAATAGAACGAATCTCCTTGTTATTTCAGAATTGATGTATCGAATGAAAGATAATGCTAGAACGTTCTTTATCGTTACAATTATATCTGCAGTTTCTTTTACAGCAATTGGAGTTTGTACGGCTATTGCAAATCCTGAATTGGCTAAGCATGAGACCCCATATGCATTTACCTATCGTTCAGATAAGGGGAATATAGAAGAAAAAGCTCATATTGAAGAGATAAAGAAACAATTAGAAGAATCTGGATTTTCATATAACATTGTAGCAACAAAATTTAAAAGGACACTAAACGGATTGTCGTTAATTAATCTCTCTACGTATAATGAATACGCAAAAACATTAGGTTATGAAATAGAAAAATTAGCAAATGAAAATGATAGCATAGGTATCCGACTAAATAAGAACGAGAAAAGTGGAGAGTATATAAAAACTTTTGAAATAAAACATGGCGAACTAGAGGTTCCACTTTCTGTGCAAAAAACAGTTTATATCCCAGAGTTAGCAATGGTTGAAAGCCCTGTTATTGTATCTGATGCTGTTTATAATAAGGTCCTACATGTTCAAGAAGAAGGCGTACTCCGAGATTACACGATTTACGGTTTTATCGTTAAAGATTGGTCTGAAACAAGTGCGATTTCCACAAGTCTTAAGAAGTTCATTGGAACGAATCAAGAAGACTATTATAAATTTTCATCACTGTATTTAAGATGGATTGAAATGAAACAACAAAACGGACTACTTTCTATTTCAAGTGTAATGGTGGGAATTGTATTTTTCGTATTTACGCTAAGCTTTTTATATTTCCGTCTATTTACTGATTTAGAACGCGATCAAGAGCAATATGAAATGATCTCAAAATTAGGTTTAAGTAAAAGAGAGTTAAAGCAAATCGTGACAAGACAAATGATGTTACTATTTTTCCTGCCGATAGTAGTGGCTATGCTTCACAGTAGTTTTGCATTTCTAACGTTTCATCAATTAGGACAAACAGTAAGTAGGGAAATGTCTGTTTTACAGAGCTCAATTGTAGTATCAGTAAGCTTTATTTGCATTCAAATGATTTACTTCTTTATTATTAGACACCACTATTTAAAACGCATATGTACAAAAATGTATTCATATAATAGATAGGCAAAAATTTAAGGAGGCATACTCAATCATTAAATTTGATTGGGTATGCACTTTTTAATTTTTGGGAAATATATCTAGGTTAATGAGGAACACAAGAAAAAAGATAGTTAAAGCCAACCTATAAAATTGGTATTTTTTTATGAAATCAATAATGTACCTCTTTCATTTCTACTTAAGAAATAATTGTATCCATAAAATAAAAAAACAACATCACTCTAATTCCGTTTTTATCCCCTTATTCTTTAAAGTGTATCAAAGAGGTATTGTTTTAGGATACAATAGAGTCAAGTGTTTAAATATTAGAATAGTCTGAAATTAAGGTGCATCAATATTAAAAGGGAGGGTAATTATATGATTCGAGAAGCTGAAACAAAAGACAGTAATGCAATTGAAAATCTATATAAAAAATTAGCACCACACAGTAAAAACATTAAGGTTTTACCAGAAAGAATTGAGCAAATCAGAAATGATTCTAATAATTTTTTATTTGTATATGAAGAAGATTGTAGGGTTAAGGGAAGTATTTTTATGACTTTTTGTCTCGATCCTGGATATCAATTTAGACCATATACTGTTCTAGAGTATGTGATTGTAAATGAAGATTTTAGAGGTAATGGAATAGGTGAGAAATTGCTAAAACATGTAGAACAGCTATCAGTTGCCAGAGGATCCACAAGAATTATCTTATTAAGTAGTATAACCAGAATAGAAGCACATAAATTCTTTTCTAAAAATGGTTATAATGGAACTATAAGCAAAGGTTTCAAGAAGTATATACCTATTCATTAAGTTTTATATAAAAGCCATTCTCAGCTATGAGGATGGCTTTCCTAATTTTCTTTAAATTAACTAACAAGGTTTTAAACGAAGTTAGCGAAGTAGAAAATTTTCGTTATGAGGATAATTTAAAACCTTAAGCTGATTGATGTGTGGTGAGAACTCATTAAGTAGAAATACGCTGTAGTCATTAAACAGTGGCAAAATACGCGTATATTATCACTATATTAAATCCTTAAACAAAATAACTAATCGTCTAGTTGTGTGAAATTCACATGTCACTAAATCGTCATAATTAGATAAGTGAGTAACTTGGAAGAGAGATTACAAATTATGGAATCAAAGAAATCTACATTTACCGAGAAAGTACAATCTATTAAAGGAAAGAAAGCCGCAAAGTATGATGAATTAGAAATTAATTACATTAAGCTGAAGGCTAAACTAGATGCCATAGAGAATCTACCCGAGGAGAAACCTGCAGAAGTTGATGACGCTGAAGAAAAAACCTGTTGAGAAGGTGGAAGAGGCGCTGATTCAAGATAAGGAGCCAGAGAAATCTGAAGAGGAAACACTCAAAGAGGAGCAATATGCAGCCCGAGAAAAGAAAGCATATGCGAATCTCCATTCTCTAGGAAGTTTAGAAGCGCAGGAGACATACAAAGAACTAATTAAGCCGAAGCTTTCAAGATGGGCTAGTAAGGATATGTTACAAGTAGCTAAGGAGGGTGTAAACTTTTGTGAGATAGATGATAGTAACCTACCATGGACAGATGTTACTGAGCTGGATGGAACAAGTACGAAGCATATCTATAAGAGTGGATTCGACCAATTAGAGATTTCATACAACTTTGACGGGACCATTACAAAATCTGAATGGAAAACAGGAGTGAACAAATAAGATGAAAAACTTAATGTCTACACTTAAATCGTTAAATTTTGATAAAACTGTTATCGCATACTCGAACGGGGTGCAGGTCTTTAAAGGAACATTACAGGATTACTTATTTATGTCCCACCAAGAGAAGCAGGCACTGAAGGTAACAACATTCCGTATCTGCACTAAAGATGGGAACTAATATTTCTACATTTGAAAGATGACAAGAAGCGTAATCTTATAGCAGTAAGCGACATTCATAATATTAATGCAAGTAAAAACCCAGTTGTAGTTACAAATTTCGTAGGCTGGAGTAACGATGCTGTATAGTGTGCGTATACATTTGTATGGAGACCACACAATTATTTATGAGCATGATAATGCACAAGGGCGTGGACTTGCACTTGCACTTGCGAACACGGGTGCCGTCTATGATTTGACGAAGTATAGTATGGGTGGCGGAGTTAGAACGTGGAATGATGAAGCACCTTCAACGATAGTAAAATCAAATTAATTACTAATAGTATCTTTCAATATTTTAGAAGAACTTGCTACAATTGTTCATAATTTTACAGCGGATACCATCCATTGTTACAATCATGGCATTGTAGAAGAAATAGGATAACAGAAGAAAACACACGCTTCCTAGTTAATATTTCGTGTGTTTTTGAACATACAATCCTTATTTGTAATGTTTATATTGAATATATAGATATACAGTGTTATAATGTGAGGTAGAAACTCGCGTGTTTCAAATACAACATTTTTATCTTCTTGATGACCTCTTATCTTTCCGTAAGAGGTCCTTTTTTTGCAATGATAATGTGCATTGAATCATAGTACTGAAACTGTAAATGAGAGGGATCAGGGTCGAAACAGATAGTAAGGAAAGTAAAATAGTAATAGTAGACAATACTTAAAATGAAAAAGTTCATAATGGACTGTCTATGGATGGAGAAAAAATACGAAATGATAAATAAGTACTCCTAATTACTTTTGTTATTAGGAATACATTCTCCGCACTATTTACTTGCACACCCCATTAAGATTGTTCTTTCTTCTTCCTCATCATACAAATCTGTAAATGAGCATCACTATTTAAATTTTTACCTGAGAGTAATTCAGTTAATTAGTTGAAAAAGGAAGGGGCCTATTTGGCTCCTTCCTTTTTCTCATACATAACGCTTGTTGACAACTTATGAAATAATAGCATTCATCGCTATTAAAATATAACATTAAAAGCAATTAATTAGATATGTAATTTTGCATACATTGTACTATTTCATGAATGGGAACAAAACTATTTATCTCTTCCTGTATGGAAACAAATAGATTTAGGTTTACTTAGGGTAAGAAGACCTGATCATTGATTTCTGGTTAAACCATATTTCTACGTATTTGAAACAAATTATTTCACTGGATTGCATGTTAAGGAGAGTGAGGACTTTATGAAATGTAGATTGTTCCTTGGTTTCTTACTCCTGATTTTACTAGGAGGATGCACCGAAAGGAGAAGTTATGTTATATACATACGATTTCAAAAGGAGATATTAGTCAGTGTATCCAAAGACGCGCTCCGTTTCCTGTTTCCTATCCTACTAAATTACCATCCAAGCAGATTCCTTCTCTTTCAAACAATTCATCCATTGAATAAAGATAATTCCGCCATACGTATCGGAGGGCATGAAACTTTCTTAATACTATTTGGAATATATTTCAATCTACTTCCGATACTATAACAGATCTAAAATTTCTCTATTGGAGGTATATAATGGCATATTCATTTCGTAACTTAGTATTTGAAGGTGGCGGGGTAAATGGAAGCGCTTATATAGGTGCCATCCGTGCACTAAATGAAGAAGGGATTTTACCAGGAATACAACGATTTGAGGGGACTTCAGCAGGAGCGATTACTGCATTACTTTTAGGTCTTTCCATTCCTTTCGCAGATCTTGTAAAAATCCACAAAGACATGAATTTCAAAGCGTTTAAAGATGATGATTTTTCGATTGCACAAGACAACATTCGTTTATTTTTTGATGGTTTTGGTATCTATAAAGGGGGTTTCTTCACTGAGTGAGTAGGAAAGATTGTTGAAAAGTGGATAGGTAGTAAGGACACAACCTTTCAGCAGTTGTATGACAAAACAGGAAAAGACATGTTTTTCCAAGGAACGAACATTTCTACACACCAGCTTCGTACGTTTTCTCGCGAAACGACAACTGATGTCCCGTTAGTAGTTGCTGTGCGGATTTCGATATCACAGAAGAAGAAAAGAAAACACTTATGAATTCAGGCTATACTTCTACTAAAGACTATCTACATCAGTTTAATACGTCTGAAGTAAAATTGTTTAATTGACCATAAAGCTAAGTGCAATGCACCTGGCTTTTTTTAAGTATCCTGTAACTTCTTTTTTTAGTAGCCAATAAAAATTTAGATAGACTATGCATAGAATAAGAGAGAGGAGATAACGGGAAGTAATAAATATAAGTTTGGATGACTTCTTATTTTGTAAAACTTGGGTGTAGAAAGGGTGAAACAGGTGGAAGAAAAACGAATTATGATTTATGTAGTGGATGATAATGTCAAAGTCGCGAGCACCCCCCATGCTGTTGTGTTGGATATCGTTGATTTTGATAACTTAGAAGAATTCGTAGAACCCGCTTTTACAGGTATATTGTATTAAGAACAGGGGAGAAGTATGATTCAATAAGAAGTAATGGTAGAATACATCTCAAATGCCTGCTTTAGCCAACCTGCCACCAATTGAAATGGTTGTTTATACAATTTTTCGGCTAACACAGTACAAAAGAGAACCGCTTGAATCTAGATGACTCCATCGAAAAATGGTTGCCTGGCGTCATTCAAGGAAACGGATATGATGCTAACCAGATTACGATTCGGCAGATATTGAATCATACAAGTGGGATTGCTGAATACTTAAAGTCAAAAGACTATGATATTATGGATACAAAAAAATTGTATACGGCTGAAGAATTAGTAAAGATGGGAATTTCTCTTCCACCAGACTTTGCTCCAGGTAAGGGCTGGTCTTATTCAAACACAGGATACGTAATACTGGGTATCCTTATTGAAAAAGTAACTGGAAACAGCTATGCGGAAGAGGTTGAAAATCGGATTGTTGAACCGCTCGAATTGTCGAATACATTCCTACCTGGTAATTCAACTGTTATTCCAGGTACCAAACATGCCCGTGGATATGACGGAGAAAGTGAGCTAAAAGACGTTACTTATTCTTACCCAGGTAGCTCGGATGGAGATATGATTTCTACTGCTGACGATTTAAACAAATTCTTCTCTTACTTACTCAGTGGCAAATTACTGAAGGAACAGCAACTAAAACAAATGCTTACTACAGTTCCTACAGGAATTGCTGAAATCGGCAGATATGGTCTTGGAATCCATGAAACTAAACTTCCAAACGGTGTCTCGATATGGGGACACGCAGGTGCCTCTCCAGGGTTTTCTACTTTTGCTGGAGGCACACTTGGAGGCAAGCATACATTGGCTATCAATTTGAATGGCCATAACACTAGTTATAGTCCTTCTGATCCTTTTAAAAATATTTTACTTGCTGAATTTAGCAAGTAGGTAAAAAGGAAAAACAGATAAATTTTCCCATAGTTTTTATAGTTAAAAATATACCTTTCTGGTTCAAAAAAACAACTTACTCTCAAAAAACTAGGGGGTAAAACAAGTTCTTAAGTTGATGGACATGGGGTACCGACACATATCCATCAAGCTAAGATTTTAAAATATTCTCTAAATGGAAAGTTTGTGTTTTTATCGTTTGGAGGTAACAGTTGTTGTAAGTTATTATAAATCGAAAAAACGAAGTTTGGTTGTTGCAAACTTCGTTTTCGTTTATATCTTTTTATTGTTTTAAAAACTCTCCCATTATTTCCATTACGTCCTCTGAATCGTTTACTTTACCTTTAGAAAAACGCCATTGTTCTTTTCCATATCGTTCCATCTCAACCTTTATTACTTTTTCTTTATTTGAAACTTTTGCTTCTGGCAAAATAGATATGAAGTAACTAAACGATTGGCTAAATAATTTAGGCTGTTCGATTCCTGGATTTTCTTTTAACAATTTTTCATTTTCCTTATTTAATTTTGGCTGCAATTCGCTTAATAATAATGGTTTTACTTTTAATTCCAATTCAACTTTATCTTCCTCAGGAGAAGAACCTACTGATTTTACTGTAAATGTAACTTTTTCCTGCAGTACAGATTTTAACTTTTTATAATAGCTTTCAAATTCCTGGTCACTAATTCCATTATGCGTACTGGACATTGCATCTTTTTTAAATTCTTGTTGTATATTTTGAGTAAATTGTTTTCCATCTTCACCGGACAATTCATTAATTTTGTCTATATCTTTATCATAATAAACAGCGTTTATATAGGTCTTTAGAGCTTCAGCTGGTTTGTTTAAGTCTTTTGTATTCTTTTCTATTTCTTGGGTATCAATTTTGAAAGAAACTTTTTCTGTTTCCTCGTCTCTTTTTTTTGTTTCTTCATTGGAATAAACGAGCTCATATGATGAGGCTTTATTCACTTCATAGTAGAGAATCCCCGATGTTTTTTTACCAGGTTCTAATTCTATTAAACGTAATTTATCTGAATCAGCCTTATCATATTTCTTCATTTTTTCATCACCTTGATATAGTGTAAAGAGATAAGGTGATATCTCTAACATTTCATTCCCTTTATTTTTCAAACTCACTTTGAATTTCAATACTTTATCTTTATTTATTCCTCTCATTGAGCCACTTAATGGTAATACGTACTCAGCATTTTCAACTTCAATCTCCACATTCTTCGAAGACGAAGATGCCTTTCCATTTTTTACAGTTGTAGAACTTTGTGAAGAATTACAACCAGTCACAATAGTTAATGTGAATATAAATAAAAAACAAATCATAAAAATCTTTCTAAGTTTCACTTAAAATCCCTCCATCCCCTTATTTAAAAACATTTACTATTTTACCATGAAATTCTATTCGTTTGTCTATTGAGCGACAAGATAGCCAAACTTAGAGATAGAAGAACTAGAGATCCTCCAAGCCATACTGGTGACATTGTGCACTTGTTACCTTGCGAATACAGAAACGAATGAAATTCTTATTTGTAGAGGGAAATTATTAAAAATTTACATCTGATGTGTTCGGATTAGCTTGAATTAATTAATTTTGCTAAGGTAGTGCAAGTTACCAACTCAATGCATCTCAAATTATCATAAAAGGAATGCAAAGATAAAAAGGACAATCCTATATATAAGAAATTTGTTGATAAATCGGATTTGAAAATAAATGAAGCGGTATTAAAAGACATGTATAAAAAGAAAGGAGTAATTGAAAAGAGCTCACCAAAATAAGAAAGCCTTAAGCGGTATCAATCTATAATTCATTATAAAAAATACCAAACAAGATGATATTGTTTTCCAATGAGATAAAATGTATAATGAGAGTGTAGACATAAACCTTTTATTAAAGGTTTTAACTCACTAACTATGTGCATAATAATAAAAGACGAGATGCTGGTAACATCCCGTCTAATTTGTAACTGCTGCCGTTAGGTGGTAGATTGCAAAGTTTAATTATTTCTTCTTTGAACCACCTTTCTTACGTTTGGCAGACGTCTGGGTGGTTCTTTTACTTTTATTATTACGTTTTGCCACTAGCTTGTTAGCACAAGCTGTTGCAAAAGTTGTTATGAACACTGTTACGAATAGTTTCGTAGCGTCCTGTAATAATTGTTGTAAAAATTCCATATCGGTTACACCTCCTTTCCCTCTAAATTAAGAGAAAGAAAGGCTGCAACCTCCCACCACACGCCTTCAGTTACTAGCTATATTATATCATAATTAGAATTAGTTATAGTTTATATTTTATTGCGAAACTTGTTATTACAGAAAACGTTACTTCAACAATAAAAATGCTTTTATAATAAGGATTTTAATGTTTTCTATGTTCCATTTAGATATGAATGAGAGTAGTTTGTCAATGATATTGTGGACAGTACCATTATATATAATCATAGTTATTTTATTGGTTTTTGGGCCTTTTAAAGGGATTATATATGTATTACAAGGAAAAGAGTTTCATTACCCAATTATCTCCAAATGGACTAGCAAGTAAAAATAAATAAAGAAGAATCCAGCACAGCAAATTATCAATCCGTTCTTATTATATATGAATTGTCTATTTGCGGAATTTATATATACTTTACGTTTAAAATTTTCACTTCAATCTAAATTGTTTTAACTTTCTGTATTAATGTGAGTTTAAATAAAAAGATTTACAAGGACTTACTATAAAGGGCACTTACAACGAGTTTCTTCCTATTATATAGAAGGTGGTCGGTGATATGAATTAAAAACGAAACACGAATTAGCTTAAGAAGATAAAATGTAAGGTATGAAGTATAAGGATGTAGCTGAGAAATATGATGTAAGTGATAAAAACATAAAATTATAGAAGAACAGATACCAATGGGACAGAAAAGGTGTACGAACAAAAGAAGACAGGTGCACCCATTGGGAATAAAAATAAGTGGGTAATTTGGATAATAAGAACCAAAATGAAGAAACAAGAATGTCGCGGGGCGTGACGCTCCCACAGAATAGAATGATTAAATTGAATAATTTAAGAAGCGTAGAAAGGTTTAATTTCTACGCTTCTTCTAATTTATAACAAATTTAATGTTTTTCTAAATTTGTTATATAAGATTTTACAGCTTGCAATAAGAATTCTTCCTGCCCCATACCGGCACCGGCTGCCATCTGAACTACTTTTTGCTTGAATTGATGATCTACATGAAAAGTTAATGGCTCTACATTACTTTTAAAGTAAATACCTTCTACATGTGGAAGGATCGTGCCAGATTTCATATGAGAATGTAAGTACTTAATCTCCTCTTGAAACTGCAATGGATCTACTTGTAATACGAAAGGCTTAATTTCTAATTTAATAGTATCTGATGAAATACTCAATCGCATATTTGTGACACCTAGCTCCTTATAAAATAAGTTTATTAAATTATAAGTAATGGAATTAAATAATTGAGGTTTTTTAAATGAAAAAGATAAATACCCTCGTTTAGTAATTACCGCTTTTTTATTGAAAGGTTCAAAGGAGTAATCATGTTCCTTATAAGTGGATAGAGGGAAAATTTCTTCGTCCTCTGTAAGAATCTTGCCGTCTCCTCCATTAATCTCTATTACCCTAGCGGTTTTTCCAGTGTGTAGATGTTTTAATAATTGATATAAATATATATCTTTATCTTGAATCTTAGTAATAAATGTTTTTCGTTCTTTTGTTTTAGTTTTTTCATAATCAAGCATAAAAATCTCTAGCTCTTCCTCATCGATAATATATACTTGTTTTCCTTGTTTTTCTACCATAGTTGCGGGTAATTTTCCAGATTTGATGTATGTAAAGATAGTAGATGGTGCAACATTAAGAATTTCAGCTACTTCTTTCGTGCTAAGGCCTTTAACCTCATTTTTATTTTTTAAACGTTCAATATCCTCTAAATAGAAAATCTTACTACCGAATTGCTTCCAGTTATCTTTATATACACATTCTATTAATCCATCTTTTTCTTTTTTTAAAATTGTTTGTACCGTTACTCCTAATAAGTCGGCTGCCTCTTTTGTCGTTACAGTAGGTTTTGTAATGAATAATAAATCTTGTGTCATGAAAGGACACCTCCATAACTATCGTTTGTTAATATTTTAGGTATGTATATATCATATCAGAATCTGATTTATATTTAAAATAAGAAATAGATTTTATTAAATATCGTATTCATTATTATGGCTTGAAAACCTTTTTCATTTAATTTATATGTAAATTAAAATTAATAGTGATTTTTATTATAAAATCGCTGTTAATTTTAATTAGTTAACTGTTAAATAATATCTATTCGGTAATAAATTATAAAAAAATATAATTATAAGTAAATAAAGAAGAATATAACGTTCTTACAGAAAGTAAATGAATTATCATTTGTATAATTAATAGAAGTGAAATAAAATGATAAGTATAGTTATTAAAAATAATTATATTCATAATCTACAATAGGAGAGGTGAATTTGAAATATGGATAATAAAATTGTAAAAGAAAATTTACCTATCATAAATAATCAAAGTAAATATATAGATGCATATTTAGAGAATATAAGAGATATTGTCCCATACCTGCATAATAACCGTTATGTAGATATGGTGGAAGAGAAGATGGAGGTTGCGGAAAAAGAGGGAAAGAGTAAATATACGTATTTAAGTGACCTGGAGGTCATTTATCATTTCGTACATTTACAAAAAGATATGGATGAGAAGAAGAATAGAAAAGAGGATACGAAAAAGAGTTATATATCTGAAATCTTGTCATTTTGTCAGTGCATGGTGCAGTATGCAGAAGAATTTGAATTAAATGGGGAAGAGGTACAGAAAAAGGACTCTTTATTGAGAACATTACAACCTTGGCATATTCGCAAATATAATTCTTGGTTGAAGAAGGTAGAGAACGGTAGGAATGGTGACACATATGCAGTCGCAACACTTGCAAAGAAAACAGTGCTCATTCGTTCTTTTCTAAAACATCTTCATGTATTTTCTTATATTGAAAAGCCTCTTCATGAAGAACTACAGCGCGCAAATGTGAATGAGCAGGATCGGCCAAATCGGGACCTATCCTATGATGAGGTTATGAAAATTTTAGGATTTTATAAAGAAAGAGGACATTTAGTAAACTATACAATTTTACTGGCTCTAGCAAGTACTGGTTAAAAGTCACTGGAAAAGGGGATAAAGTGCGTGAACTTTTTATTTCGGAACATTTATATCAATGTATTTGTGAAATGAGGCTAAGAAGAGGATGCAAAACGGTATTGGATAAAGGGGATGAGAGTCCGGTATTTATAAATCAAAGAGGAAATGCTTATAACTCTAAAATATTATCGAATCAAGTAACAGATATGATAAAAAAGACAAACTTAGAGTTTCTACTGTATCGTGAAAATCCAGTAACGGCGCATACATTCCGTCATGCTTTTGCAATTATGGCAGTAGAGCAAGGTAATGCAGATTTATATCATTTAATGCAAACACTTGGCCATGAAAATATTCAAACGACTAAAATATATTTAGAAAAGCATATGAAGCGTAAAAACAACGTTGGTTCTACTTTTGCTGATATGCTGGTTTAAATTTTATGTAGTTTATAGGGGTGTTTAATTATGTATTTTTTATATAATTAAACAATGTATATGTTTGTTTATTTATTGTGAAGAAATATATAAATTAGGGAAATAAATAAAAATAACGAAATTCATTTTATACAGAAAAAAACAGGATGATTTTAAAAAGTTATCCTGGTTTTTTCTTAAATACACATAATTATTCATATTTTATAAAGTTAATTTGAGCTAATTATAAGTTAGCAGAATTTATATCTATTTCAATCTTGATAGTGTTAATAACATTATATAGTTTGTAGAATTAGTTTATAGAGATTATGAAACTATTTTTCATTAGGTGTATCTAATTGATGATTGATTACAGTGCTGGACTTTTTATTCATAAGTATATAGATCCCACCTATGAATGATAAGATTACTGGATAGAAAATCGCCCAACCACTAAATGAGTATACAAAAATACATATAACTAAAGATAGGAAGGCCATCCACCAACCTATATCTTGAACTTTTAATAACTTAAGAGCAGCTAGCATTGTAAAAATATACGAGGCAATAAAAATTACACTAGGGCCTTTTAGAAGTATCTCTAAATTTGGTCGTGCTATACCATAAAAAATTAAAATACAACTAAAAATTCCGCCTAAAACTAGTAAAACCCTAGTTGGAGTTTGGAATTTAGAATGTAATTTAGCAAAGAAGGAAGGGAAATGTCCTTCTCTAGCCTGAGCGTAAATCATTCTTGAAAAACCTGCAATGTTAGCATGTACAGCACTAAACGAAATGAAAATTGCTAAAATAGTGGTTATATATGTACCTATTGGTCCTAATCCTTTTGATATTAGAATGCTAAGGGAAGCTATCTGGTTCTTATTACCATATGAGTGAGTCCCTATTGTTACAAAAGATATTGCAATGTACATAATTGAGATGCAAATTGCCCCTAAAAATAGACTAATGGAAATATCTTTAGCAGGTCTTTTAAACTCTTCAGCTAATGGGGTAATCATTTCCCATCCTACAAATGAGAAAAAGATAATTACAGAAGAAGCTCCAACAGAAGACCATCCGTTTGGTACAAAAGGTGTAAAAGAACTTAATTTTACATAGGGGATAGAAACGACAACAGCCACAATTATTAGAAGTGAAATTATACAAATGACAAACACACTTACTTTTGATGATAACTCAATTCCTTTAATATGTAAGAGTAAAGAAGTAATCAAAAGTAATGCCGAGATGCCAATAACTCCTGCATTACTTATTGGAAAAACATAGCCAATATATTGGGCACCTGTTAAAGCGATAATAGGTACTCCAATAGGAATAGATCCTAACATAATCCACCCTAGGATGGCACTCGTATTTGCATTAAATGCCATTTGAACATAAGCTGTAATTCCTCCTGCGCTAGGAATCATTTTAGCAAGACGTGCCAGAGTCGCGACAATGGGAAAAGCTAATATAGACATGATAACCCAAGATAAAAGCGAAGCTGGTCCAGCGCTATTTGCAGTAATTGAGGGCAATATAAGAATTCCACAACCCAATACAGCTCCTATAGTTAATGCAGTCCCTTGTACCCAAGTAATTGAACGTTTCAATGATTGTTGTGTCAAGATATTCAGCCTCTCTTTCGTTAATTGATATCAATTATATAAAGTTTTAAAAAAAGATAACATGCTATAATTTATGTATTAATTATAAATTTCTTAAAAAATTTAAGAATTATTAATTGTATTCTTAATTTATCAAGGGGAGATACATTAATGGATCAAACAGATTTAAAGATTCTTTCACATCTTCAGAAAAATGCACGTTTAAGTATGGTTGAAATAGGAAAGTTGGTAGGTTTGAGTTCCCCTTCTGTTACAGAGCGGGTCAGAAGACTAGAAGAACAGGGTGTCATTATAAGTTATCGTACGATTGTTAATCCGAAAGAATTAAAAAAACATATTACCGCGTTTGTTTTAATGGAACCAAGAGATTGCAACAAATATAAAAAATTTGCAATGGAACATCCAGATGTAGTCGAATGCCATCGTATTGCCGGTTTATATAGTTATATAACAAAGGTAGTGACAGAATCAGTACATACACTCGAAGACTATATTAATTTGTGCTTAGAGTATGGAAAGCCTACAACCTTAATAGTGCTTTCTTCTCCAGTAGAACATAAAGCACTTTTTACAGAGAGTGAAAAACCTTAATTACATATGAGAGAGTATTCTAAATAAAAAGCGTAAAAATAATACCTAGTGGGAAATAGAGTCCTATTAGGTATTATTTTTCAGAAAAAACTTTTTAGAAAATTCTTAGTTAATTGGAGGTAGGATTATTATGAAATATGCATTGCTCACAGATGACTTACAGTACCATTTGGTTAATAAAATGAGGTTAGAATTGCAGCTGTGGAGGCGTTTACACCTAAAATGGTGGCTTTCTTAGATACTATGAGAGAAAATGATGTTTCTATTGTTCACCTACAGTTAATTAACTTAGAAGATGATCCGAAAGCTGAACGATATGGTGATTTTTTACCAGTCACAAAGGGATCTAAAGGTGCAGAAATCTTACCTGAGTTTCTTCATGAAAAAGATATTATTGAGAAAAATAAAGATAGTGGTTTTTTTGAGAGAAATCTTGATGAAACCTTAAAAAATTTAGAGGTAGATACAATTATTATTACGGGTATGCAAACTCAAATTTGTGTACAAACAACTGCAGCAGATAGATTTTTCCGTGGTTATAATGTAATCGTACCAGAAGATGCAGTTGTTTCAGCGAAACCTGAAGATAAAGAACGAGATTTAAAGTGGTTAGGTTCATATTGTGCAAAGATTATGAGTATCGAGGAAATCTGCAATTCGATCTCTAAAAATGAAGAGATTTCTTTTGATGGAGTTGCAATTCCTTAAGTAAATACGTTGTAATATCACTTGTTCTATGTAGCAAGTGATATTATTTTTCAAAAATAAAAATGAAAAGGATTCATATTTTTTATATTTAGAAGTTCCATTACATGTAGAATCGTTATTTAGTAAGCGTTAAGGAGTGCTTGTCCAGAGCACTCTTTAACGCTTACAACACCTATAAGGGTATATGAGTTTTTTGAGTAAACATGTTTTTGAAAAAAAATCCATATTTAACGATAAATTTGTAAAGCATCTTGAGAAGAAGATGCTCTGAAGGTGAATATTATCTTATTCTAAAAGATAAATGTCGTGAAATGATAAAATTTTAAATTATATATTTGATATAGCCATAGACTAAGGCTTCGGCACTAGCTTTCCTTTCACTTGAATATATTACTAAGTCATATATAATATGCTTATATACTTGAAAGTGAGCGAGAGAATAGCATACAGCAAGGCGCAAAATGAAGCCACAAAAAACTATAAAAAACTATAAAAAACGTAATCCAGAACAAGCGAAATACCTTAATTATAAAACTATGGCTAGAAGTTTCATCAAGAATTTAGCCACACAAGAAGATTTGGATATGCTAAAAGAATTAATGGCAGAAAAAGAGGAGAATGACCGTGCTAGAAAATAAATTAGGTATCAAAAATCAGTTAGAATTGAATCGAGTAGAAGAACGACTATCAAAAATGAAAGCCAAAGATTTATATGATTCAGGAGAAATAAACCACATAGAAGTTGGCACATTTAAGGGTCTTTCTGACATTCATAATTATCTATTTGAAGATATTTATTTCTTTGCTGGAAAGATTCGAAAGGTTAACATAGCGAAGGGAAACTTTCGATTTGCTCCTGTTATGTATCTAAGCCATTCACTAGAACATATAAACACTATGCCACAAACAACCTTTGATGAAATCGTTGAAAAGTATGTTGAAATGAACATTGCCCATCCTTTTAGAGAAGGAAACGGTAGAGCGACTAGAATATGGTTAGATTTAATCTTTAAGAATGAAATTCAACAGGTGGTTGACTGGAATAGGATTGATAAAGAAGATTATTTACTGGCAATGGAACGCAGCCCGATTAAAGATATTGAAATTAAGTATTTACTCAAAAATGCACTAGTAGATAAAATTAATAGCCGTGAAGTATTCATGAAAGGCATTGATATTAGTTACTATTATGAGGGATATACTGAATATGATATAGAGGATTTATAAATAAAAAAGGGCTGAAATTGCCCTTTTTTATTTGTGTTTTGAAGAGGATTTTTCATATAAAAACAGTATAAAATGGATTCCACTAGGGATCCCTAGTGTTATTTGGAACTTATCTTTTATAGTATTACTTTATGTAAAGATCTGCAAAAAAGAAGTTCCTCTTTTCTGACAATAAATATTAATGAGTAATTATTAATTAATATACATAAATTACTTTATGGTTCATTCATGTATTCCTTTCCATCTACATCAATCATTTATTGCAACAGGTTTCCCGTCCCAAATAAGATATCCTAACTAAGGACAATGTAAGTATCTTTATAATGATTTTCCAATATAATCAATGTGTTTATGAAAGGAACTCTGTGTTATTTTTGCTTTTTTACTAACTAATACAGCTTCAAACAAAGGACACAATTGCTACATACTAAGTGTAATTTATTACCCATTCAAAATTCTGTCTATTCAATCTTTCTAAAAATAAAAAAAGATTAAACTTATAAATATACAAGTTATAATGAGGGCGTCGAGACATAATTCAATACCTCTAGAGAAAATACCAAACCTCGTTTGGGTTTAAAAATTTGATATATTGATATGATTACTATACGGAGGGTAGTGGATCAGAAGGGAAGTTTATTCAACTCAATAAAGAAAGCGCTATCAAACAAATTTTATTTTAAATTGGTCATTCCAATAACTTAGATTCAACTGTAATTAAAAATAATAAATTATGGGGGTGTTTATATGGACATGAATGTAGCATCTATTAAAGAAAAAAAGATTGTTAAATACAAAAGTTGTTTTGATGTGATTGGGCCCATAATGATAGGTCCTTCAAGTTCACATACTGCAGGTGCTTTGGCTATTGGAACAGTTGCTAATAGATTATTTCAAGGTCTTCCCAAAAAAGTTGTGGTAAAGTACTATGAATCATTTGCTGAAACCCATAAAGGTCACGGAACTGATTTTGCAATTATTGCTGGTATATTAGGCTTTGCTGCCGATGACAGCAAAGTGCCAGATGCTATTAAAATAGCAGAGTCTAAGGGAATTGACATTACCTTTATTGAAAAATCGGGTAATAGTCCTGCTGGTCATCCAAATACGGTAGATGTATATGTAGAGGATGAAAGTCGAAGTATTAGAACGATGGGTATTTCGGTTGGTGGTGGGTTGATTGAAGTCAAACATGTTGAAATTGATGGTTTTAGCTTAGATCTGCAGGGGCCATTGCCAGTTGTTATTGCGATTTCGGAAAGAGCTGACTTTGAATTTGTTTTACGCAGGATCTTTAAACAATATGATGTTGAAATTAACAGCTTTCATAGTTTGGAAGATAAAACAAAATATTTATATGCATTCGCTTTGGATTCGATATTGCCTGGTAATGTTCAGAAGGAATTAGGGGATTTAAGCAATATAGCTAACCTTATTATTCTTTAGTTACATTAAGGAGTGAAAAATATGTATATGTCCATAAAAGAGATTGTGGATTCAGCTAATAAAAACCAAAAGCCAATTTATGAATTAGCAATCGAACAGGAAATCAAACAAACTAAAACTTCTTATGAAGAAGTTTGGAGTAAAATGGAAAGAAATTTAGCGACTATGCAACATGCAATTAATAAAAGTATCGAAGGCGACGGTGTATTTTCTCCAACCGGGTTAACCGGAGGGGATGCTGTAAAACTTAAAAACTATCAAGAAAATAGGAAAACTCTTTCTGGAGATTTGATGGTGTTAGGGATTCAAAGTGCTATCGGTGTTAATGAAGTAAATGCTGCATTAGGAGCTATTTGTGCAACTCCAACAGCAGGTGCGAGTGGGACGATTCCGGGAGTCCTATTTAGTATTAAAGATACGTTGCAGTTAAATCATGAAGATATGATTCATTTTCTATTCACTTCAGCGTTATTTGGAACGATAGTCGCAAACAACGCTTGTATTTCAGGAGCGTACGGAGGATGTCAAGCTGAAGTAGGAAGTGCCTCAGCGATGGCGGCTGCAGCTGCGGTAGAAGCTGCGGGTGGAACCCCACAGCAATCTTCTGAAGCTTTTTCGACCGCATTACAAAATTTACTCGGTTTAGTTTGTGATCCGGTCGCTGGTTTGGTAGAAATTCCTTGTGTAAAGAGAAACGCCATTGGAGCGACAAATGCTTTAGCAGCAGCAGACATCGCATTAGCCGGCGTAAACAATATCATCAATGCTGACGAAGTTATTGAAGCAATGTATAGGGTTGGAAGACAGATGCCCCGTGAGTTAAGAGAGACAGGTTTAGGCGGAATTGCGGCTACACCTACAGGGATTGCCATTAAAAATAAAATCTTTGGGGAGAAACAATCAAATCAATAAACAGCTATCGAGCATATTGTGAAATATTTAACAATATGTACTCTATAGTTCGCCTAAGGATGTCTGTATGCTGGGGGAATTATCAATAAAATATACTACTATATAATTAAAATATTTTGTAAGTGGCAAAAAATCTTCAGGTTGATGCTTCGCTAACTTTTTGATTTTGATTAATTTAGAAGAGGGATATTCGTTGTGGTGCACTATATAAGCAATTCATTTTTCAAGAACGGTCTATATTCCTATACCTTAAATAGAGAATTGAGAATAGGACATAAGGAGGAATTATTATATGAATGGGAATACTGCAAAAAACATAGAATTTCAAGCTGATAATACTGCAGTACAAAATGAGAATTATCTAGACCCTAAAAAGTGGCATAAACAGGATACTACCTGGGCATTGAGCCTTTTTGGAACAGCAATTGGAGCAGGGGTACTTTTTTTACCGATTAATGCAGGTTCAGGTGGTTTATTATCATTGCTGTTAATTACCATACTTGCCTATCCTGTTATGTATTATTCACATAGAGCGCTCGCTAAAATGATTTACGCTTCGAACTCTGCCGATGAGGGGATTACAGGTACTATAAGAGAGTATTTTGGAAATAAGGCAAGTATCATTTTTAACATTGTATATTTTGTATCCATTTATACGATTGTGCTGATGTACTCGGTCGCACTTACAAATACCGCTAGTAGTTTTATCGTGCATCAATTGCACATGCCGGAGCCTCCAAGGGCCATTTTATCGCTTGTCTTAGTACTCGGTCTTATCGCTATACTAAATTTTGGTCAAGATATAACTGTAAAGATCATGAGCATGCTAGTGTATCCTTTTATAGCTTCTCTACTTTTTATCGCAATATCTTTGATTCCGCAGTGGAATACGTCAATGCTTAGTTTTTCAAGTGTTTCTACTGCCTCAACAGGAACAGGATATTTAGGAACTATATGGATGATACTTCCAATTATCGTATTTTCATTTAATCATTCGCCTATGATTTCATCATTTGTTGTGAAGCAGAGAGCTAGTTATGGAATAGACGCTACTGATGCCAAGTGTGCTCAAATACAAAAAGTTTGTTATATCATGACATTCGCTGTTGTTATGTTCTTTGTTTGGAGCAGTACTTTAAGTTTGACTCCAGATGATCTTAAGGTGGCAAAAGAACAGAACTTGTCAATCCTATCATACCTTGCTAATGAGCTTAATTCGCCAGTAATCACTATTGCAGCTCCTATGATTGCATTTGTGGCTATTACAAAGTCTTTCCTTGGCCATTATATAGGAGCGTATGAGGTAATGCGTGACATGATTATCAAGTCCGGTAAAAAACGTGGGAAAGATATAGGAGAAAAAACAGTTAAGACAATGATTCTTACTTTTGTTGTATTAACATGTTGGTATGTTGCTTATACAAATCCAAGTATTCTTGGAATCATTGATGCCCTTAGCGGTCCGTTAGTTGCTGCTATCTTATGTCTATTACCAATGTATGCAATTCGTAAAGTACCTGTACTAGCTAAATATAGAGGTAAGATGAGCAATGTATTTGTCATTATAATAGGCATACTTACTGTCCTAGCAAGTATTAAGTCATTATTCTAATTCACTATTGGTAGTACTGATGCAAAAAACGTGGGATATGGAAAAAATAAAAATTCTTATTGGAACTGAATACTATATTGTTGAACTAAAGAGATTATGGTTTTGGACAAACTCCCCATCTTGGAGGGTTTGTCTTTTTAATTATATGCATAACTTTTATACTAGTTTAAACAGACTAGAATAGTAAATCAAAACTTCATACAAACCACACATTAACTCCACTACTAGCACAAACTAAAGTTGTATACTTTAAGTATCATTTTTTAACAACAAATATTCAAACATACTAATATTATGTAATAAGGAAGTTACACTACATTAGAAGAAAACAAATAAGGGAGAGCGGATACTATGACAAGATTTGCGAATCAGCATGTAGAGAACACAATTTTAGAAGAGGATGTAGAGCTTTTAAAACTTATGGCACACCCAATGCGTTTAAAACTGATCAATGAGCTTTCTAAACATAAAACACTAAATGTAACCCAAATGACCGAAATTTTAAACATTCCACAATCAACAGTTTCCCAACACTTATCTAAAATGAGAGGGAAGGTTCTAAGAGGAAATCGTCAGGGGTTAGAAATTTACTATAGCATCGAAAACCAAAAAGCTGAAGAAATTATGGGATTATTAGGACCAATACAATAAAATATTAAGTCTACCATTTAAAGATTATTTATATAGAATACTAAACCCTCCTTGTTGTGGAGGGTTTTTATTTATTAATTTTTTAAGTAATTATTACTTTAATCCAATGACATCAATATCTAAAATATGTCACGATTTAAAAGAAGAGGGAATATCAGCCGTTTTTTATATCTTATCAAATTGCGAAGTTACTAAGGGAGGAGTAATCACGGAAGAAGGGATATTAGACAATACCATCTATACAAGCACAATGTGTATGGAGTCTGGTGCATATTATTATTATACCTACGATTGTAGACAAATTACAGCCATTCATTTATTTGATTAAAACTTAGATTCGAAAGAGATTAAAACCTTTCCGTTCCTGTGTAAACAGAAGATATTTTATCAAAACTAATTAGAATAGTAAACTGTATACAATACAAATTCAGGGTTCTTATGTGGTTTTTATCTATTTTCAAATGAAAAATCAATAATTAATAAACATTACAACATGCCAAAAATAAAAAAGGAAGTGTAATTAGCTTGTAGATTAAGCCTGTTTTAAAACTGATGCATACGGGGGACAATCCCATATACAACAGTTTTAAAAAATTAGATACTTTATTTATCAAGTTAATGCAAGTTAACACCAGTATAGGAAACAGTGGAAATCTAAATTATTGTTTATATGTTAATTACTTCAAACGTATCCCGTCGAATGCGTTTATAACCAAGTCATGTACATAGGAATCATCCAACTTTTCACCAGTTACTAGCAAACGATAAAAAATTGGTCCGTAAATGAGATCGATGCTTAATTCAACATCGAGGTTTTCTTTTAATTCTCCTCTGTTAATTCCCTTCTCCAGAAGTTGCTTTGCTTGCAGTCGGCGTGGCTGGAAATATCGAGTACGGTATTCCTCTGCTAGTTTCGAATCAAATTGCCCTTCGCCAACTAACTCATTGATAATGGTTCCTTCTCGACTGATTAAAAAACTGGCTAAACTTGTGGCGTGAGTTAAAATATCATTCAACGCTGAACCTGTATCAGGTACAGGCAATCTGGCAGCAGCAGCAGAAAGAAAACCATCCATTACCACAGCAGCCTTATGAAAGGTCAACATAGCGAAGGGGAATTTTCGCTTTGCCCCTGTTATGTACTTAAGCCATTCATTAGAGCATATTAGCACTATGCCACAAACAAACTTTGATGAAATTGTTGAAAAATATGTTGAAATGAATATTGCCCACCCCTTTAGAGAAGGAAACGGTAGAGCGACTAGAATATGGCTAGATTTAATCTTTAAAAATGAACTTCATCAGGTGGTCGACTGGAATAAAATTGATAAAGAAGATTATTTACTGACAATGGAACGCAGCCCAATTAAAGATATTGAAATTAAGCATTTACTCCAAAATGCACTAGTTGATGAAATAAATAGTCGTGAAATATTCATGAAAGGTATTAATATTAGTTACTATTATGAGGGATATACCGAATATGATATAGAAGATTTATAAAACAAAAAGGGCTGAGATAGCCCTTTTTGTTTTACACTTTGACGAGTATTTTTTATAAAAAAATACGTTATTCTTTTTGTAAAATTATAAGAAAGGATGGCGTTTTTGTATGTCTATTTCTTTATCCAATGAATTACAACTATTTGCTCAAGAAATTCAAAGCTTTTTATCGCCAAATATCTTACGAAATCTTGCCAGAGAGTTTGATTTCTTGCGACAAACCCGTAAATTTCAAACAAAAGATATATCCAATTGATGAGTAAGGATGAAAAAAAGAAAGAAATTCTATAATATTTTATTTAATATCAATTTATAGGGAAATTCATTTAATAAAATATGAAATAATACATATTATAATAATTTATTAAGATAAAATGTTATATTTTTGGGTGGAATATATAAATGGAGGAAATGTAATGAACAAGAATTTAAAATTTACTCAAATGATAATCGGAATTAGTACGATGGCATTATCATTTGGAAGTATTCAAACACAGGTATCAGCAGAAGAAACAGCACCCTATAATATCTTACAGATGAAACCAATGGGGACAGAAACTTCAAAAGATGAAATTGTACATGCTACAAAAGCGGACGAAACTTTGAATTTTGAAGAGCGTTTAAAAATAGGAGATTTTTCACAACGTCCTACTCTGGTTATGAAACGTGATGAAATTCAATTAAAGCAAAGCTATACTTTGGCAGAACTGAATAAAATGCCTAATAGCGAACTCATTGATACATTATCAAAAATTTCTTGGAATCAAATTACGGATTTATTTCAATTCAATCAAGATACGAAAGCATTTTATCAGAATAAAGAACGCATGAACGTTATCATTAATGAATTAGGACAACGAGGAAGGACGTTTACGAAAGAAAATTCAAAGGGCATTGAAACATTTGTTGAAGTATTACGTTCTGCTTTTTATGTGGGATATTATAATAATGAATTAAGTTACTTAAAAGAGAGAAGCTTCCATGACAAGTGTTTACCAGCATTGAAAGCAATCGCGAAAAATCGAAACTTTACATTAGGTACAGCTGAGCAAGATAGAGTAGTAACTGCGTATGGAAAATTAATTGGTAATGCCTCTAGTGATACTGAAACAGTACAGTATGCGGTAAATGTTTTAAAACAATATAATGATAATCTTTCTACGTATGTAAGCGATTATGCGAAAGGACAAGCCGTATATGAAATTGTAAAAGGAATTGATTATGATATACAGTCTTATTTGCAGGATACGAATAAGCAACCTAATGAAACAATGTGGTATGGAAAGATTGATAACTTTATAAATGAGGTTAATAGAATTGCTCTCGTGGGGAATATAACAAATGAAAATAGTTGGCTAATTAATAATGGCATTTATTATGCAGGTCGTTTAGGGAAATTTCATAGTAATCCATACAAAGGATTGGAAGTTATTACACAAGCGATGAGCTTGTATCCTCGTCTAAGTGGACCTTATTTTGTAGCAGTAGAACAAATGAAAACAAATTATGGTGGAAAAGATTATAGTGGAAATGCAGTAGATCTACAGAAAATACGTGAAGAAGGGAAACGACAATACTTACCTAAAACATATACATTTGATGACGGATCAATTGTCTTCAAGACGGGAGATAAAGTAACAGAAGAAAAAATTAAGAAATTATATTGGGCAGCCAAAGAAGTAAAAGCACAATATCACCGTGTAATTGGTAATGATAAAGCGCTAGAACCAGGTAACGCTGATGATGTACTAACAATAGTAATTTATAATAATCCAGATGAATATCAATTAAATAGACAATTATATGGATATGAAACAAACAACGGTGGAATTTATATTGAAGAGAAGGGGACCTTCTTTACATATGAGCGTACGCCAAAACAGAGTATTTATAGTTTAGAAGAGTTATTCCGTCATGAATTCACTCATTATTTACAAGGAAGGTATGAGGTTCCTGGTTTATTTGGAAGCGGAGAAATGTATCAAAATGAACGATTAACTTGGTTCCAAGAAGGAAATGCAGAATTTTTTGCAGGATCTACACGTACAAATAATGTTGTTCCGCGTAAAAGTATGATAAGTGGCTTATCATCTAATCCAGCAAGCCGTTATACAGCAAAGCAAACTTTGTTCTCAAAATATGGATCATGGGACTTTTATAAGTATTCCTTTGCACTACAGTCATATTTGTATAATCATCAATTTGAAACATTTGATAAGCTTCAAGATTTAATCCGTACAAACGATGTGAAAAATTATGACTCATATCGTGAATCATTGAGCAACAATACACAATTGAATGCAGAATATCAAGCATATATGCAGCAGTTGATTGATAATCAAGATAAAT
>NZ_JBQAHZ010000037.1:0-46790 GCF_051917185.1 Bacillus cereus group sp. MYBK108-1 | reverse complement strand
TGGGTAATGAACTCTTGTCTTCAAACGAAAAACACCTCCATTGAATTTGCATACTTAGTATGCGAATTCAGGAGGTGTTTTTTTCATGTACCACTATTCGGGTTCACTTCACACTTCTAAGGTTTTTGTTTGCCTCGCTTCTTATTCACGTAATCCTTTAATAAACGTTTCCAATAATACATGTAAACTTATATCCAGATCTAACGGCAAACCAAATCCGCCTTGCTGTTCAATCGAAGCAAATCCATGACAAATACTTCTGAATCCGCGTGTCGCATGAAGTGCATTCTCTCCTTCTAAGCCATACTGTTGTAAAACCTGAAGACAAAGCTTTACAATTCCGTCACCTGCTTTTCTTACTTCTTCATCTCGTAAAAAAGTTGCTTCATATAGTCCAGGATGTTTTCGGACAAATGCTACATACGCTTCTCCTAAAGCATGAATTGCTTCATCCATCCGTTTATCCTCGGCAGCTTCTTCCAGTCTGTTATGCAGCTTTTTGATTCCGTAAATGCCAAGATTTTTCCGTACATGTTGTAACCCTTTTACATGATTATATAGTGAGGGCGAACGTACCCCTAACGTTTGCGCTAATGAAGCTAACGTTACTTCTTGTACTCCATTTGCATCTGCAATTTCTGCTGCTGTTTCTACAATTTTTTGTAATGTAAGTCCGATTCTCGGTGACATCAATTAACCCTCTTTTCTACTTTCTATATTCCGCTTCGCTTCTTTAATAGCAAGCTCTATGAAAGCCACTGGATCGTTTATCATTTTTCCATGTCCTGCCGCAAGCAAGGAAGGCTCATATTCTCTTAACTTCTCTGCACTTTGTAATGATATTTCTTTGCTCCACGTTGCCATCGCCGGAAACGGAAACCAAAATTTCATTTGTCCTGAAACAGCCATACCTCCTCTTGTTTGGAATGCATCCCCAACAATAAGAGCTTTATTTCTTACATCAAGAAACGACATGGAGCCCGGCGTATGTCCCGGTGTCATAATCGCAAGAAGCGATCCAACTCGGTCGCCATCTTCTAATAAAATATCAGGTACCGTTTTTATCTTTTTAGGTACACCGCCTTTTATTGGCGTATTCGGTTCATCCTTTTGTAACGTCGTATCTCCTTCTAACAGCTTTCCGTCCCGCTTAGAAATATAGACTAGAACATGAGGAAGTACTTCCTTTAATGCATCTAATGCACCAATGTGATCATCATGCGCATGTGTTAATACAATTTTAGTAATTGGTTTTCCTATTTTCTCAGCCGCCTGTAAAATACCTTTTGCGCTATATGGCAAAGCCGCATCAATTAAAGTTAAACCAGCTTCTTCCTCCACAAAGTAACAATTTACAGGAAACGCTCTTGGCAAAAATGACAATTGATATACCGTTTTTTCATGTATCATCCTCATAGTCCCATCTCCCTTTTCACGAAAACTAATACCATTAGTTTTATTATACTAATGGTATTAGTTTTATGTCACTAAAAATTTATTTTTTTCAAAAAAAAGAACAGTAGCCGTATAAACGACTACTGTTCTTTAAAGATATTAAACTGTGTAACGCTCATCTTCTAAAATTTTCGCAGCGATTTCACGTTTCTTCGGAATTACGTTAAGTGGTGTATGGCGAGTTAATTTACGTAATGATGATAACATCATGCGCAGCATGTCGCCATTTTCAACTGCGATAAGTGTTTCTTTCGCATCTGCTTCGATTTCGTTAAATGCTTCTTGGCAGAATACTTCAGTGTATAACACTTTTTGTTTATTCTTTTCAAGACCAGTTGTTTTGATCGCTTTTTCTGTACGAAGAACAGCTGATTCCATTGCGTATAGATTGCTTACGATGTCAGCGATATTCACAAGAATTTCTTGCTCTTTATCTAATGCTTTACCGTATTTTTGAGCCGCTAATCCAGCTACCATTAAGCCGATTTTCTTCGCATTAGTTACTAAATACTTTTGAAGTGCTAATGGCTCATCGCCTACTTCTTCTGGCATCATCATCATTAACTCTTCTTGTAATTTTTGTGCTTTTTGAAGAAGTGGTAATTCACCTTTCATCGCTTTACGTAAGAACGTACCTGGTACGATTAGGCGGTTAATTTCGTTCGTTCCTTCGAAAATACGGTTAATACGAGAATCACGGTACATTCTTTCAATCTCGTACTCTGCCATAAATCCGTAACCACCGTGAATTTGAACACCTTCATCTACTGTATAGTCTAATACTTCAGAACCGAATACTTTGTTTAAAGAGCACTCGATTGCATATTCAGCGATAGAAGCTGCTACTGCTTTACCGTCTTTTACTTCTTCTTCAGATAATGTGCTCATGCGGCTTTCGAATAAACCTACTGTACGATATACAGAGCTTTCAGCTGCATATGTTTTTGCTGCCATATTCGCAAGTTTCTCTTGAATTAATGGGAAGCGAGCGATTGGTTGTTTGAACTGTTGACGTTGGTTTGCATATTGTGCTGAAATTTCTACTGCACGTTTCGCAGATCCAACTGTACCAACACCTAATTTATAACGACCGATATTTAAAATGTTGAATGCGATAATATGACCTTTACCGATTTCACCAAGTAAGTTTTCTTTCGGTACTAACGCATCTTCTAAAATTAACGTACGAGTTGAAGAACATTTAATACCCATTTTCTTTTCTTCTGGGCTTGTAGATACGCCAGCGTAGTCTTTCTCTACGATAAATGCTGAGAAGTGCTCTCCATCGATTTTTGCATATACAACGAATACGTCAGCGAATGCAGAGTTTGTAATCCACTGTTTTTCACCATTTAATACGTAATGTGTACCTTCTGCATTTAAACGTGCAGTTGTTTTTGCACCTAATGCGTCAGATCCTGAACCTGGCTCTGTTAATGCGTATGCAGCTAATTTTTCACCAGTTGCAAGTAATGGTAAATACTTTTTCTTTTGCTCTTCGTTACCGAATAATACGATTGGTAAAGATCCGATACCTACGTGAGCACCGTGAGTAATTGCAAAGCCACCAGCGCGAGAGAATTTCTCTGCGATTAACGCTGAGCTTACTTTATCAAGACCAATTCCGCCGTACTCTTCTGGTACGTCAGCGCCTAATAAACCAAGTTCCCCAGCTTCTTTTAAAAGACGAACTGAACGATCAAATTCATGTTGCTCTAAATATTCAAGCTCTGGAAGAACTTCATTTACGATAAAGTCCTCTGTCGTTTTTGCAATCATTTTATGCTCAGATGAAAAATCTTCTGGCGTAAACACTTGATCAATCGTAATCTCATCTACTAAAAAGCTACCGCCTTTAACCGCATTTCCTACTGTTTTTTCCATGAAAATTTCCTCCTTCATATTTTCATGAGCCGCTTCTCTCTTTTTGAAAGAAGCTGGCTCTCCCTTTTTTTATAAACCTTTGTTGCTTCCATTCTTTGCATTGGCAGCGTCTCGTTCTGAGCGAACCGCTTCCACTTTTTTTATAATCCAGTTCCAGTGGCTAAAACAGTCGGTCGTTTCCCCCCTTCCTTTGAGGCAAAAAGCGCCTCTTCGTCAGGGCTTCCAACGCCCTCCTGTTCTAAACGAGCCACCTGCACTTTTTTATAATCCAGTTCCAGCGGCTAGAATGTTCGGTGGCTTCGCTTCTTCCTGCGAGGCAGAGAACGCCTCTACGTCTGAAGCTCCATCCCCCTCACATTCTGAACGAGCCGCTTCCACTTTTTATAGTAATTCAAATACTCCCGCTGCTCCCATTCCGCCGCCGATACACATTGTTACGATACCGAATTGTTCGTTGCGGCGTTTCATTTCGTGAATAAGAGATAGTGTTAGTTTTGCCCCTGTACAGCCAAGTGGATGTCCAAGTGCGATTGCACCACCGTTTACGTTTACTTTTTCTTCATCTAAACCAAGTTCACGAATAACTTGAATTGATTGAGAAGCGAATGCTTCATTTAGTTCAAATAAGCCAATATCAGATAGCTCTAAGCCAGCTAGTTTTAGCGCTTTTGGAATTGCAGCGATTGGGCCGATTCCCATTACTTCTGGTGGTACGCCAGCTACTGCAAATGAACGGAATTTCGCAAGTGGCTTCATGCCATCGCTCACTGCTTTTTCGCGATCCATTAATAGTACAGATGCTGCACCGTCACTCATTTGTGAAGAATTACCAGCTGTTACAGAACCGCGAACGTTAAATGCTGGACGTAATTTCCCTAAAATGTCTAGCGTCGTCTCTGCTCTTACACCTTCGTCTTGTGCGAAAGTGATTGTTTCTTCTTGCAGTTTATTGTTTGATCCAACCGAGCGTAACGTCACATCTACAGGTACTGTTTCATCAGCAAAGTTTCCTGCAGCTAATGCTTTCGCAGCACGTTGATGACTTCTTACTGCAAATGCATCTTGCTCTTCACGAGAAATTCCATATTTCACAGCAACTTGCTCTGCTGTATGTCCCATACCCATATAATATTCTGGAGCCGCTTCTACAAGGCGACTATTCGGACGAACAACGTGTCCCATCATTGGAACTAAACTCATTGATTCTGCTCCGCCTGATAATACAGCTTCAGAGTGACCAAGCATAATACGCTCTGCTCCGTAAGCGATACTTTGTAAACCTGAAGAACAGTAACGGTTAATCGTAATAGCTGGAACATCGTAAGAAAGTCCTGCTAATCCGCCGATATTACGAGCCATATTTAAACCTTGCTCTGCTTCTGGCATCGCACAACCGAAAATTAAATCATCGATTGGTCCTTCATAATTCGCACGCTTTAACGTTTCCTTTACTACTAACGCCCCTAGATCGTCAGGACGAACTGTTTTTAATGAACCCCTCTTTGCCTTTCCAATTGGTGTTCTTGCTCCCGCAACAATGACAGCTTCTCTCATGAACGATATCTCCCCTCGTTATTAGTTACGTAATGGCTTTCCTTTTACAAGCATGTGCTGCATTCTTGCTTGTGATTTCATCTCACTTACTAAGCTAATAAATGCTTCACGTTCTACATCTAATAAATATTGCTCATCAACTTCTGTTCCGTACGGTACTTTTCCGCCCGCAATGACATATGCAAGTTTCTTCGCAATGTGAAGGTCATACTCTGAAATGTAACCAGATAAATGCATTGCTTCTGCACCAAGTGCAAGAGTTGCATATCCTGTTTCCCCAACAACTGGTATCTTTTTGCGGATTGGCGCTTTGTAACCAGCTTCATATAAAGCAAGTGCTTTCTGTTTCGCATCGTATAGTAAGTGATCACCATTCACACTAATACCATCTTTATCACCTAAGAAGTTATGAGAAACTGCTTCTTGTCCTGAAGTTGAAACTTTCGCCATTGCGACTGTTTCGAACACTTTATTTGCAACTTTTTGCAGATCAAACTCTACACCGTTTGCCATTTTGTTTAAGTGTTTAATGTATAGCTCTTTATTACCGCCTCCGCCAGGGATTAAGCCAACACCAACTTCTACTAAGCCCATATACGTTTCACTAGAAGCTTGAATGCTCGCTGCTGGTAAGCAAACTTCTGTACCTCCGCCAAGCGTCATACCATATGGTGCTGCTACAACTGGCTTAGAAGAGTACTTAATTTTCGTCATTGCATCTTGGAAGTTTTTCACAACTAACTCAATTTCAAAGTAGTTGTCGTCTTGTGCTTCCATTAAGATCATTGCTAGGTTCGCACCAACGCAGAAGTTCTTCGATTGGTTACCGATAACAAGACCTTTATAATTCTTTTCTACTTCATCAACAGCGTAGTTAATCATTTGCGTAATATCCATACCGATTGCATTGCTCTTCGAATGGAACTCTAAGCAAAGGATGCCGTCGCCTAAATCAATTAAGCTCGCTCCGCTATTTTTCTTTAATACACCATTTTTCGCTTTTAATTGCTTAAGAGAAATTGCTTTTTTATTACGCTCGATTAGCTTATATTTGCCATTATCGTAATAGTAGCTATCGCCGTTATCATGTTTATAGAAAGTAGTGAAACCTTTCTCTAACATTTCTTTCACCCAAGTAGGAACAACTACGCCGTTTTCTTCCATCTTTTGAACAGATTTTTCAACGCCGATTGCATCCCACACTTCAAATGGCCCTTGCTCCCATCCAAAGCCCCACTTCATCGCTTGGTCAATTGCAACGATATCGTCAGCAATTTCTTTATGAAGTTTTGCAGAGTATAAAAGAGTTGGTGTAATGATGTTCCATAATAACTCTCCTGCACGGTCTTTTGCGTATACAAGCGCTTTCAATTTATTCGCTAAACCTTTTTCTTGTTTACTTAACTCTACGGATGCAGCTTTTAATTTTTTACGCGCTTCGTATTCCATCGTTTCAGGATTTAATTCTAAAATTTCTTTTCCTTGTTTTAAGAAGAAGCCTTGACCCGTTTTACTTCCAAGCCATTTTTTCTCCAGCATGTCATGCATGAAAGCTGGTACTTTAAATACATCACGCTCTTCTTCTTGCACATTTTCATATACGTTATTTGCAACATGTACGAATGTATCTAAACCTACAACATCTAATGTGCGGAACGTTGCGCTCTTCGGACGACCAATAAGTGGGCCTGTTACAGAATCAACTTCCCCAATGCTATAGCCGCGTTTTACCATCTCTTGAAGAGTAACAAGTAAACCGTACGTACCGATGCGGTTTCCAATAAAGTTTGGTGTATCTTTTGCGATAACAACACCTTTTCCAAGAACGTCTTCGCCAAATAGTTTCATGAAGCTTAATACTTGTGGATCTGTTTCTTTCGTCGGTATTACCTCTAGAAGTTTTAAATATCGTGGTGGGTTAAAAAAGTGTGTGCCTAAGAAGTGTTTCTGGAAGTCGTCTGAACGACCTTCTGCCATTTTTTCAACTGAAATACCTGACGTATTCGAGCTTACGATAGAACCCGGTTTACGAACCGCATCTACTTTTTCAAATAGTTTCTTTTTAATATCTAAGTTTTCAACTACTACTTCAATAATCCAATCTACATCAGCTAGACGCTCAAGGTCATCTTCTAAATTACCTGCTTCAATCAGTGCTAAATTTCCTTTCACTGTCAGAGGAGCTGGTTTTTGCTTTAATAGTTTTTGCACAGCCATATTACTAAAACGATTTCTCACACTTTTATGTTCTAATGTAAGTCCCTTCGCTTCTTCTTCTTTCGTAAGCGCAGGTGGTACAATATCAAGCAATAATGTCGGAATACCAATATTAGCTAAGTGTGCCGCAATTCCCGAACCCATTACGCCTGAACCTAGAACAGCAGCCTTTTTAATTTGGAACATCCAATTCTCCCCCTATTCTTGAATGAATGCTCATTCAATTTTTCGACATAAGTCGCAATCAATGAGTGAGCCTCTACTAATAAATATATGATACTGTTTAAATTTTCGCAATATATTTATTGATAAAATTTTCTGAAATAAATATTTTTCTTTTATTTGGCTATGCTATACATGTGTATTTTCTTTGTTTAAATGCACTTTTCCTTTTTATAATCTGACGAAACTGGAGGAATATATATGGCAAAACTTAAGAAGAACCCTTCAAAGGCTGGAATTAGTGCAGCTAGTGTAACTGGAAACGCAGGTCCGCATAACCACGGTGTTGAAAAAGGACGCCAAGGTAATAACCAACAATATAAAAAGCATAATATGGGCGAAAAATAACGCTATATTTTTGGGCAGAGAACGTGGCATAATGATTAATGGCTGCTTTTTCTGCCCAATTTATTTGTAACAAATGAGGGAATTATAATGAAACGAACAATAGTTATGATTGTAATGATTGCCACACTATTTACAGGGATGATTTTCTTCTCTTATGCACAAAGGCAACAAGCTGTAAGAGCTGATCAACCTAATATTACTGGGCAATATGGAGTTACAATCGATGCAGACACAGGTGAAGTTTTGTATGGAAAACGCGAAGACGAACGCTCTTATCCGGCTAGTATAGCCAAAATGATGACAACCCTTCTTTTACTAGAGAATGTAAAAGAGGATGAAGAAATTACAGTTACAGAAAACGCAATTAAAACAGAAAGTCAAAGTAAGAAAATTAAACTTCGTGCTGGGGAAAAGTTAAAACGTGATGAGGCATTAAAACTGATGCTTATCATTAGTGCAGATCCAATAGCTGAATCCATCGCAGAACATATTGCAGGATCAAAAAATGAATTTGTGAAAATGATGAATGCTAGAGCGAAGGAACTCGGTACAAAGCATGCGACTTTCAAGAACGCAAGTGGTGCTGATGCACTTGGAAATAAAGTATCGCCATATGACATTGCTATTATTACGAAAGAAGCATTAAAGTATCCAGTTGTTTTAGAATATATGAATTCAACACGTACAACTCTACATACTTCAGAACGCTCTCCAAACATCGCAAACTACGGACGAGAAGAACTATATGACGATCCATATGCGATTGGAAGTAAAAGCGGTCTATCAGCACTTGGCAAATATACAGTCGTAACAGTGGATGAAAAAGACGGTAAACGCGTCATTAACGTCGTATTATCTTCTACTCGCGCGCAACTATATCCTGATACGAAGAAAATGGCACATTATGCATTTCAGCAATTAAAATAACCAAGGAGTATTTTCTCCTTGGTTATTTTTTAACCATACCTTTTAATACGAACGCAACGTTTGCTGGACGCTCTGCTAGACGGCGCATGAAATATCCATACCAATCGTTTCCATAAGGTACGTAAACACGCATTTTGTAACCTTCTTTTACTAGCTCAAGTTGACGCTCATTACGAATACCATATAACATTTGGAATTCAAATTGATCCCTTGGAATATTATGTTCTTCAGCAAGTTTTTTTGTATATTCAATAATCGCTTCGTCATGTGAAGCAATTGCAGTATAATTTCCATTTAATAAGTGCATTTTAATAATCTTTTTATAATTGTCATCTACATCTTTCTTGTCCGGGAACGCCACTTCTTCAGGTTCTTTATAAGCTCCTTTTACAAGACGTAAATTAGGTTTATAAGCATTTAAATCCTCAATATCTTTTTCTGTACGATATAGGTAAGCTTGAATAACAGTACCAATATTATCGTACTCAGATTTTAACTGTTTAAAGATATCAATTGTTTTACCACAGCGTGTATAATCTTCCATATCAATTGTAACGAACACACCATTTTCTTTTGCAGCTTCTAAAATACGGCGCATATTGTTCATTACGATTTCATCAGAGATATCTAATCCCATAGAAGTCATCTTTAAAGAAAGCTGCGAATCAAGACCTTCTCTTCCAATTGCACGGATCGCTTCAATCGATTGGTTAGCCATTTCATTTGCTTCCGCTTCATTATCAACGAATTCACCTAAATAATCGATTGTTACACAAAGACCTTGCTTGTTCAATTGTTTAATAGCTGCTGTCGCTAATTCAATTGTCTCCCCTGCGACAAAGCGACCAGCACCAAAGCGTAAACCGTACTTTTTAGCCAGTTTTGTTAGCGCTTTATTTTTAGATAAGAAAAGAAACGAATTTCGCATTAATTGTTCCATGTAATTCACCCCTATGACTGTAATTTATCTGTTTTTTACCCCTCTTCAAAATTATATCATTGTTTAAAATTATTGGATACAAATAATTATTTAGATAATTTATAAAATACTATAAAAACATTTAAAAACCTATATTTCTGCTTATAAATATACCTGAAATATTTTTCGACATTTAGAAAAATGGAGTTTAATAGGCATAAAATAGGCATGTCGAAAATATTCGACATGCCTATAAAATCCTTTATATTCCATGTAAATTATATAAGGATATTAATACAGAAAACTTGCGATTATATTTACCTCAAGTTTTTTTATTGCTCATTTCGCTTCTCTTCATTCAGCCTTTTAATATCTGTAATTAACTGTACCATCTCTTCTTTCGCATCTGGATAAGTTTCATTCCAATGCTTTACTAAAGCTGGCATCGTCTTAGCTATGTAAGAATACAGTGCCCACTTCTGTACCTGTTCTTTTCTCTCTTCATTGCTCTCTCCAAGTAACAGCTCAGTATATTTCTCCAGTAAACCATCAAACTGCTCGTTAAACTTTTCACTCATTTTATTTACCTCCTATATGAAAAAAGCAGCGAAGATCGCTGCTTTTTCTTATAATTTTGATCGAACAGAGTTTAATTTTTTCTCCATTGTGCTTACTTTATCACGACGATCATCAATACGAATAGTTGTTGCAACACGCTGTGCACCTTTCGTATATGGAACTTCATGCATTTGTTGTATTACTTCTAGAATGACAGGAAGATCTCCTTCAATAATTGTATTCATCGGTGTTAATTGATACTTCACGCGATCCGCATTTTTCTCTAGCACCTTTTGTACTTCTGCTACATATTCACTAACACTTGGATTACCTGTTCCTACTGGAATAATCGATACATCAACAATTGCCATAGTAGTCTTCCTCCTATAATCGTTTCTTATATATCCATTGTCTATTTTACCGAAATCCTCATCATTTTACTAATATGTTACTCTTCCACTTTAAACTGCTCGACTAATCTTTCTAAATCTCTCATATGTTCTGTCAAACTTTCCATCGTGTGAGCTACCTTTTCTAAATGATTCACCTGTGATTCCGTTGCAGCATGTACCTCTTCAGAAACAGCTGCACTTTCTTGACTCGTACCAGCAATTGTATGCATTACCGCTGTAATTTCCCCTTGCTCATAACCTATGTTATGTACCTCTTCTACAATTTTTTCAACTGAAGTACTAATCGTATTTACAACTGACATAATTGTACGGAACTCCATTTCCGCCTCTGTCGTCACTTTATTTTGCACATCTGCAATGTCTTTCAATTTACTTACAACTTCTACAACCCTTTTTACTTCTAATTGTACATCACCAATCATCATTGTAATTTCTCCGGTTGCCTCTTTTGATTGTTCCGCTAATTTCCGAACCTCTTCAGCAACAACCGCAAATCCCTTACCTTGCTCACCTGCACGGGCAGCTTCAATCGATGCATTTAAAGCAAGTAAATTTGTTTGATCCGAAATACCTTTTATAAGCTCAACAACATTTTGAATCGATCCAACTCTTTGTTCTAACTTATCCGATGCTTCTTCTGTATGAACAACAATCGAAGATGATTGTCCCCTCGTACGGATTAAATTCCTCATTGTATTTAATCCTTGCTTAGATGCCTCTTCCGCTTTGCCAGCCACACCTTTTATTTCACCAACGGAGCTATTCATTTGTTCCACTGACTCCGCCATATTCTCGAGCTGAGCTGAAACTTCATCCACACTATTCGCAAGAGTAGAAGCTCCTCCGCTCACATCATCCATCGCTCCTGAAACTTCTCTACTAGCCGCTACTGTTTCGTTCGTTAAATAATGTAAACTATTCGTTGATTGTTGCACCGTTGATACGCTGTTTTTAATTTTACTTACCATTTCATTCATTTGTTCAACCATATCATTAAAGTGCTTCGTCAACTCTCCAACTTCATCTTCACTTGTCACTTTCATTCGCAGCGTTAAATCGCCTTCTGCTACTTTTTGCACGTGATTCTTTAATAGTTGCAGTGGTCTTGCTAATCTTCTTGAGAACAAGTAGGAAGCTACAATTCCAACTAATAAACTAATACATGCCATTATAATAACTGTATTTCTCGTACTATTTAATAGCCCATCGATCGTTTCTTTCGGATAAAAGATTCCTATCGTCCATTTCATCGTATCAAATGATTGACTGTAAACAACTACATCTTCACCTTTTATTGTAGTGACCGCATATTTTGTTCCCTCTTTATTTAAGCTCTTTATAAGCGGCTCTTTAGAAACATCTTTCCCTATCTTTTCTGGATAAACAAGAGCCATATTTTTATCATTTATAATAAACATTTCTCCGTCATTATTGTATTGAATATTGTGAAGCAACTTCTGAATCGTCCCAAGCGATACATCCATCGCAACAACGCCTAATACAGATCCATCTTGAGCTGTAATTGCTTTAGAAACACCTACACTTAACTTTCCTGTTGCAATTTCATAAGAAGGTTGTCCCCAATGGACCTTTTTTACATCAGCCTCTGAATCTTTATACCATGGTCTTGTCGTTGGATCATATCCTTCTGGCACTTGCCCACCTTCAGCAAGATTGGCACTTAATGTTTTTTTATCTTTCGTACCAATATATAAATCTAAAATACCAGGATGATTCTTTTTATACTCCGCAAACTCTTTCGTTAAAAACGCTTCCTCTTCCGGAGTAACCCCACCTTGAAGCATATTACGAATCATCTCACTGTTCGCGTAATACCCCATATCTTCATCCGTTCTTTGAACAAATGTCGTAAGTTGCTCTGTCACAAGATCCATCGCATTTTGAGAATACTCGTCTAAGGAACGCACTTCCTTTTCTTTCTGTAATTGATACACAGCTGTACCCAATATTACAAACATCATAGAAATAAGTACTGAAAACACTACCGCAATTTTTAAACGTAAACTTCTTAACATCTTCCCCCCAGCATCCCCTTTGCATTAAATTAAAAAACTTATTAATCATTATATTAAGTATAATAGATAAAATTAAAAAATTGAAATTAATTCTCACCTTAATACAATTAGAAAAAGGACTACCACTTGTGCAAAAACAAATAGTTCATTATCCTTAAAATATAATCTCATTCGTTCGGAGGGAACTATGTTACAAAAATTCGGTTTCTCACAATATGAAAGCCAGGCTTATGAAGTTGTCGTATCAAGCAATGAACCATTAGATGCTACAACAATTGTGAAGCATTCAGGTGTTCCAAAAGCAAAAATATATGAAGTACTAGCACGCCTAATCGATAAAGGAATGGTAATGGATTCTGTTTCAGAAAAGAAAAAATTGTATACAGCATTACCACTAAAACTAGCAATTGAAAAATTAACGACAGAATTCCAATCAAATATTAAAGAACTGGAAACAAATATATCAAAAAAATCATTTACAGATGACCGTGTGTGGAGCTTAAAAATGCAATCTTCTATTCGAGTTCAAAGTAAAGAACTCATTGAAAGTGCACAAGAATCAATCCGTATTTCAGCTTGGAATGATACTCTTTTAGAATATCTCCCTTTACTAGAACAAAAAGCAAAACAAGGTGTTCAAATTGAATCCCTTATTGTTGGAGAAGTAGAAACAGACTTAGAAAACATGCATTTTCTAATCCCAGCTGAAGAACCTAATGCATTAGAGCGCTACTTGCTACTTATCGTTGACGATCGTGAAATTTTATTTGCTGGCGTAGAACAAGAGTCATGGCAAGCGATGAAAACAATGTCACAACCTTTCGTAAAGTTCTTTACAGAATTTTTCTATCACGACGTTGCACTTGCAAAGATCACCCAGAAGCACCACGATCTCTTTATGGAAGATGATGAAATTAAGAGTTTGTTGATGAAGTTGAGATACTAATTAAATAATAAAAAGGAGTCTAATTTTTCACTTAGACTCCTTTTCGTTTTGTTCCTTTATCTCCATCAACAGCTCAATGATTTTCTCATTTTGCTCCACTTGTTTCTCTGAATTTTGATAGATGCAACGAATCCAGCCTAATACAAAAACAGCTACAACTATCGGTAATAGTGTAAGTATTATACCGAATATCGAGAAATTAAACACCATTTTCCCATCACCTCGCTACATACCAATTCTCCATATTCTTACTAAAACCTGCGATTTTTTACAAATAAAAAAAGAACCTATCAAACGATAGATTCTTCTTTTACGAACTGAGTAGAGCGTCCTCTCGTAATCGAGAAAATCGCGCAAAGTAGTGCTAATATAATAAAGCCACCGCCTACCCAAGCATTATATATAACAGATGATTTTTCAATAACAACTCCGCCTACTGTTGAACCAAGTGCAATTCCTAAATGAAGCGCAGAGTTATTTAAACCTTGCTGAATACCAGCTGATTCCGGTGCAATTTCAATTAAATAATTTTGCTGTGCTGGTGAAATCGCCCAGCTCAGCATACTCCAAAGTCCCATCATAATGATGAAGAGCGGGAATGAGAATGTCATTAATGGCAGTATGAAGATTGCACATGCAAATACGATAATAATCGAGATAATACTTTTCTTCGATCCCCATTTATCAGCAAGCCATCCACCGAACCCGCCGCCAATTACTGCTGCGATTCCAAAAATAAAGTAAAACACACTTATCCAGTTTGCTTCAACATTCATAACATCTTTTAAAAATGGTGTTAAATATGCATACAATGTTAAATGCCCCGTTAAAAACAAAAATGATGTTAACTGTGCACTTACAATTTTTTTATCTTTTAAAGTAGCAAGTTGTTCTTTTATTGATAATACCGATGTCGGTGGTACCTTCGTTAAGAACAATGAAATACAAGCTATTGCCATAACTGTTAACACAGAAATTAATACAAATGGTGCACGCCATCCGTATGCATTTCCGAGTACAAGACCGAGCGGTACTCCAAGTACAAGTGATCCACTAATTCCCATAAAAATGATTCCAATTGCACGCGCACGAAAATGCGGTTCTACTACACTAGACGCAAGTGTTACAGATAGTGCAATAATTAATGAACCACTCGCCGCACAAATAACCCTTGAGAACATTAGCATTCCGTAATTCACACTAAATGCCGAAATAATATTTCCGATTAAGAAAATCGATAATGCTCCAACATACAATGTTTTTCTTTCAAACTTCCCTGTCATAGCTAATAAAACTGGACCTGACAAAGCAAATACTACCGAAAATATTGTTATAAGCTGACCAGCTGCGCTAATAGATACTCCTAAATCATTGGCAACTAAATCGAGCGTTCCTCCTATAATTAACTCAACCGTTCCGACTACGAAAGCCGCGATAGCTAAAATATAAACACGAAAATTCAAGTCTTTCCCCACGCTTTCTATTTTGGTTACTACGATTATAGTAACCAAAATAGAAAATGGACGCAAGTATAATTTTTTTACAGTAAAAAAGGTAGGCGTATTATACGCCTACCCTTCCATCATTCTGTTTCTTTCTTCTTATTTAAATACCAATACACCGGAAGTCCCGTAAAGACAATTCCAATGGATAAGAAACAACTTACCGGATCATTGATAATTGCACTACCAATTACAAAGAGCGAACCTAAAATCGCTACGATTGGTACGATTGGGAATAACGGCACACTATATGCACGCTCTTTATTCTTATTACGTTTTCTTAAAATGAAGACACCAATAAACGTCATTACATAGAAAATATAAATAATGAATACGGAAATCTCAGATAGCTTATTCGGATCACTAATAATCATTAAAATAATTCCTAAAATGATTTCAACAGTAATCGCATTTGCTGGTGTTTTAAATCTCGGACTTTCCTTTGCAATAAACTTAGAAAATGGAAGTTGTCCACGCTCTGCCATAGACATTGGGATACGTGGGAACGTTAAAATCTTTCCATTTAAACAGCCGAAAATGGAAACGATAATACCGATACTAATAATTTTTCCGCCATATTCTCCAAGTAACATACCCGCAGCTGTCGCTGTTGCATTTTCTCCAAGGTCTACAATTTTCGCTGCTGGTAATACATTTAATAACGCCAAGTTAATTAATACGTAAGCAGCCGTTACGATTAAAATCCCTACTGTCATTGCTTTCGGTAATAACTTTGTTGGATTCTTCATTTCTCCACCAATCGAAGCAAGTAAAATCCAGCCGTCATAAGCAAATAACGTTGCTAAAATTGCCATACCGATACTTTGATTTTCCGATATCGGCACAACTACGTTAAAGATATCACTATTCCCTTTCCAGAAACCTAGCACAACAATTAACACAATCGGAATCATCTTCCCAATTGTCGTGATTGTTTGAACGATACCTCCGTATTTTGTTCCCATACTATTTACAACGCCAAGGAACACAACTGTTCCAATTGCAATTGGTAAATTCCATACTTTATCTAAATAGAAAAAATTAATCATTAAAGAACTAAAGTATAAACCTAATGTTCCGATAATAGCAGGTCCATAAACAATTGTTTGCATCCAACCTGATAAATATCCCCAAAAACTTCCGTAAATCTCCTCTAAATACGTATACAACCCACCATTTTTCGGGATTTGCGCTCCAATTTCAGCTACTGTTAAACCACTCGCTAGCGTCAACAGACCACCAATTATCCAAGCAAGAATGGCCATATTAGAACTCCCCGAGTAATCTAATACGCTCCCTGGTTTCATAAACACACCAGATCCAATAATCGTTCCTACTACGATAGAAAGTGCTACTGTTAAACCAATTTTGTTCTTCTCATCATGATGCATGCTGCGTATCCTCCTTCCAATCCTAGTGTGATGCAAAAATGAAATAAAAAAACACTCCTCCCTAAAAAAGGGACGAGTGTTGTATTCGTGGTTCCACCCTTGTTTCAATTCGTAAAGTAACACACTTCACCAATTTCTCAAGTCTAAATAACGGTTTTTGCCGGCAAGCAATTACTAGATGCTCGTTCACTGCTGCAGTTCAGAGGTGGTAATCCATTTTTCCGTATTAGGAAGCTCACAGCCAAAGGCTTCCCTCTCTGAAAATCGTAAAAAATTGATCATGTCCTCATCATCACTTCTTGATGTCGAATTTTGTAGTTATTGTTCATTATATTGAATTGTTAGAAAAAATCAATATATTTTTTTATATAACATAGGAAATATTTCTCTTCTTATATTATAACAGAACATACAAAACTTCTCTAATTCCCTAAAAATGGTATAATCCATTTAGGAGGTGTACTAATAATGATTGCTGTCTTTTGTATCATTGCTACGTTTCTCTCTATTCTATTCGCTATCATGCATCGGCACAAGTATCCTGGTTATAGCATTTTAGCGGTAGCTATTATACCAGCTGTTTCCTTCTACGTATTGGGTAAATATCAATATACGGAAGTGTTTATCGGTTTTGCAATTTTCTACTGCATCTTCGGATACATACTAACAATGAAAAGAATTTTATTGAATCATTAAAAGGGACCGATTTCTGCTGACAGAAATCGGTCCTCGCACGTACCTTCCGGTTGCCCACACGAAAGATACATAAATCAATTATTTATCTTCTTTTTTCATAAAAAACTTATGGTGCGGTAAATCAACATTCAATGCCTCTAATTGTTTCTTTTCGTTGTCTAAAATCGCTTTTGCTTTTGTTTTTGTTGCTTCATCTAATCCAGCAAAGATGTCTTCATGCTTCTCTTTCTCTGGAAGTTTCACACCTAATTTTGTTAATTCTTCTTTTGCTTGCTCATGCGTTAATTTTCCGGATTTCTTTTGCTCTAAAATTGACTTCGCTTTCTCTTTTGTCTGTTCATCTAAGTTAGCAAACATGTCTCCATGTTTACCTTTCTCCGGCATTTTCACGCCTAGCTTTGTTAATTCCTCTTTTGCTTGCTCATGCGTTAATTTTCCAGATTTCTCTTGCTCTAAAATGGACTTCGCTTTTTCTTTCGCCTGTTCATCTAATCCCGCAAACATTTCTTTGTGCTTACCCTTTTCCGGGAACTTCACACCTAATTTTGTTAATTCTTCTTTTGCCTGTTCTCGTGTTAATTTACCAGACTTCTCTTGCTCTAAAATGGACTTCGCTTTTTCTTTCGCCTGTTCATCTAATCCTGCAAACATGTCTTTACGCTTCTCTTTCTCTGGAAGCTTTACACCTAGTTCCTCTAACTGTTTCTTTGTATCGTCCATAATTGTTTTTACTTTTTGTTTTGTAGCGTCATCCAAATCCTTTTTCGCCGTTTTTGCAGGCTGATCCACTGCTGGAGTATTCGTTGCCGCGAATGCCGGAATGCCGACTCCTCCAATGATTCCGAATGATAAAGCACCTGCAATCGCTAAATACCCAACTGTTTTCTTCTTCATAGGAAATTTCCTCCTTCATATTTCTAATGCATGTACACTTTCGTATACAATGCCTATAGTAATGTCGGTTTCTTAACATTTCCTTAACGATTTAACAAAAAAACACCGCTCGTAATGAGCGGTGTTTCTCTATGCTTTTTGTAATTGTAACTCTTCACGTTCCATTATTTTTCTTAATACAATTGTTTGTGTCATTGTAAATAAGTTACCTGTTATCCAGTACAACACAAGTCCTGATGGCGCCGCAAACCCCATAAATAGAATCATTGCCGGCATCATAATTTGCTGCATCTTTAGCATCTGTACTTGTTCTCCAGGTGTAATATTCGATTGGAAAACTTTCATCTGAATAAATGTCGTTAACGCTGCAATAATCGGTAATATATGATATGGATCTGCATGTCCTAGGTTCACCCATAAAAACGAAGATGTGCGAATCTCTTCAGTTCTGCTAATCGCATAATACAAAGCAGAGAAAATCGGCATTTGTATTAATAATGGCCAGCAACCAGCAAGTGGATTCCAACCGCCTGATTTCATTAGTTCTGACATTTCTTTTTGATACTGCTTTTGTTTTTCAAGGTCTTTGCTTACATCACCGTACTTTTTCTTTAGCTTCTGCAATTCAGGTTGCATTTTCTTCATTTTCGCTTGGCTGCGATATTGCGAAACAGCTAATGGAATCATTGCTGAACGAATAACGAGCGTCATAATAATGATAGCAATCCCAAAGCTAGCTCCAGGTATATGATGAGCAACAAATTGAATCATAAACGAGATTGGATATACAAAATAATGATCCCAAATTCCCGTACTATGTGCATCAATTGGGGCTGCATTACTGCAACCAGATAAAACAAAAACAAATAATAATGATAAACTAACGAGCACAGCTCGGTATGATTTTAACATGTTCATTCCTCCAATGTTTCGTAATTATTTAGCGAAACATTGGTGTATACGGACCGACCTCGTCATTCTCTTCACTTGATTCTTGTCTACGTACAGAACGAATCATTCCATATTTATAAAAAATAGAAAATAGCGGTACATTTCCTGCACTATCTTCACATGTATCAACTAACGTAAAAGCTCTTTGTCTACCGTTTGATGCTTGTTGACGCACAAAGCGAGAAACATTAGCAAGGAAGAAAACTTCTAATAAACAAAGTGCCGTCGTTACAAACGATATATATAGAATTGCATCCTGCAATAAAAATTCCATCGCTTCACATCCTTAATAAGGTCATTTTAGCACATCGGGCAAATATTCTCTATTTCCTTTTATTTTCAAAAAAAGTATTTTGCATATTTTCTCAAGAAAACAATAATTAAGAAACGTTGTATTCGCTTTCTTTAGCATATTCACACACATCAATGAATAGGCTTGATTTATTAGAAATTTATAAAATTTTTGCATTATAATAAAACTATTGCCAGTTTTTGAAAAAACCTTTATTCTCTTCTTGTAATCAAAAATGAATATGGAGATGAAACATACTATGGGTCAACTAGGAGACGCCGATTACGTTCCCGACACCGCCTTTTTATCCTTCCCAGCAGCTAAAACATTTCACTTAGAATTTATGATACAGTTGGTTGTTATTTTTATAGCTTCTATTTTGTATGCAATTTCTATGAATATGTTTTTTATCCCGCATAATATGATTAGCGGTGGATTCGCTGGTGTAGGGATGATTATCGGTTATTTAATGCACTACAATATCGGTGCACTTATCTTTTTACTAAACATTCCTCTTCTTATTTTAAGTCACTTTTACTTAGGCAAGAAGACAACCTTTTTAACAGCTTACTTTGTAGCTGTATCATCGTTAGCGATGAACATTATCCCGGTACACCAAGTTTCAGACGATATTTTACTTTCTTCTGTATTCGGTGGTGTCATCTGCGGAGCAGCTTCAGGAATTATATTCCGATTTGCTTCTTCAACAGGTGGTTTTGATGTTGTTGGATTGATTGTAGCGAAATATCGAGATGTTTCAATTGGAGCAATCATATTTGTATTCAACTTAATCTTACTTGTAGCAGCAGGTTTTATTTTCGGATGGGATATTACACTTTATACGTTAATTAGTCGATTTGTAGTCAGCAAAGTTATCGACGCTGTGCATACGAAACATATTAAATTAACGATAATGACTATTACAGAAAAAGGCGAGGAAATAAAAAGCGCACTACTACATCACGGCATACGCGGGGTGACAATGGTAGACGCTGTCGGCGGCTATACAAACCATAAGAAAAAAATGATTTACACTGTCGTGACTCGCTATGAGTTAGGCGAAATGAAACGTATTATCCGTCAAGTGGATAACAAAGCATTTATGAACATTACTGAAACAGTTGAAATTGTCGGCCGTTTCAAACGCATATAAAAAGGTTAATAAATTAAAGGGCATAACATATTAGTCATATATAATATGTTATGCCCTTTGTTATTCAACTAACGTACCTTTTAGCATAATAAAATCACTAAGTTTATTACTACAAATCGGAGGATAGCATTCCATATACAATACTATCTGTCCATTCATCTTTATTCCAAAAATCTTGTATGAAATGGGCTTCCTTTCTCATACCTATTCGTTCACACAATTTTTGTGAAGCTGTATTACGTGCATCAAGATTAGCCTGTATACGATGTACATTACATTCATTAAATAATTTCAATACCAAACTACTTACTGCTTCTGTCGCCAAACCTCTCCTAGCTACTTCATTTGAAAAACTATAACCAATCTCAACAGTGTCTTTCATATTTGTGTACCATACGGATAAATCACCAACTACTTTAGTTTTGTATATAACTGCCAAACTTAATATTGTTTCTTTAGTAAGTACATGATTTGCTAACTTCTTATTAAATCTTTTCTGCATGTCTTCATGAGTCCACTTATTATGTAATAGGAACTTACATGTATCATCACTATTATAAATAGCAAATACATCCTGTAAATCAGTACTCTTAAAAGGTCTAATTATTAATCTTTCTGTTGTGAACTCCAAGTTAGCTCTCCTCCCTTACATTCATGCTATAAAACATTTTTTATAGTATTTAAGCCTCATTCTTAGATCTCACCTTGATTACATATTTCATCATAATAAATTAAAATCCTTCTTCCACTAAACTGCACCGTTAATGGTATTTCCTTGCGCTTTTTATTTTTTACACTTATTACAAAATCAGATAATTCTATTATTATGTCCCTAAATGTGTTATAATGAAAGCAGACTCACAAAAAAAGAGTATATAGACTTGGAAGTTTCTCTTATTTTACAAGCAAAAAGAAACGAGCAGTCGGGTATATTTCAGACACCATACACGTAACGGTTTAAACAACCGATCATCTTAGTTACTCTTCAATGATCTTTTTATAAAAAGATACGTACAATTAAAACTCACTTCAATATACTATACCTACCTTTTTGACTTCCAAATCATCTTATTACATAAGGAGATGAACATATGAATCAATATATACGATATACAATAGCTGTCCTGTTTGCTATTATCGGCGGAACAATCTGCTTCTGGACAAACACTCAGCTTGGAGAGAATATCATCTTTAATGGAATCGAAACACTTGTAAGCGCTTCAATTTTAGGCGGATACATTTACTTCCTCTTCAATCCAGAAGAAAACGCTCAAAAAACAATGTTATTAACAATGATCGGAATCGTTGGTGGATGTATTTCCTACTCAATGACAAACTATACATTACCACTTCAATTAAGCTCAGCTTTCTTCCACGGTCTATGGACTTGGTTCATTGCATTCTGCTTAGCAGACGTATTCAACCTATTACAAGACAATGAAGAAGATAGCGGTCGCCAAATTGAAAGTAACTCTTAAGCTGGAAGATACTCTTCCAGCTTTTTTATGTTGGTTTGCATACCCCGCATCACGATAAAAAGAAGTTGCCCTCACGGCAACTTCTTTTCCATATACCCCACTTCGTATTCACTAAAATATATCAACGATTTTTCAAATATATCGATCGTTTCTCCACTTATATCAACGATTTTTTCATTATATCGACGCTTCGACACAAGATATCGATTTACCGACAACCTTCGACACTCAAAACGCACAACATACCCTATCCACCAAGCAATTTACTGCCGAACTCTACAATTAAAAAGATAATTAATAAGATCGCGAGTATCTTTAATGCTACATATGCCACTTTAAAAACAGCATAAATGAGCAAGACGATTAAAATAATCGTTAAAATTTCCATCTAGAATTCCTCCAACCTTTGCTCTTCTTATCTCATTTTACTCGTCCTAGGCTGTTTATGGAACGGCATAAGATGACATAGAAAAAAGAGGATACCTCACCCATCGTAAGATACCCTCTCTTTCAGCTGCTCAAACCATTCTCTTTCTACTTGTAAATATCCCATCTCACTCTTCTCGGCGCTCTTTAATTCTTGATCGGCTTTCTTCATATAAGTACGGGACGCTTCCATATTACCTTCTACATATCTAATAATTCCTTGTGTACGGTAATATCCACTTAGGTCCATTTTTGTAATAGCCTTTGCATGTTCCTTTGCTTCTTGCAAAGAAAGACTATCCATCTGATAAAGGGCTTTATATAAAAGGTACCAACTATGAAAACTACTAACGAAAAACTTATTTTCTTTCGTTACAGGTAGTTGAACAATTCGTTCTATATACGGTATCGCTCTTTCCATTCCCTCTTGATCTGCACGAGCAAAAAAGACGAGCATAAGTCTACTCATTATCTCTCTTATCCCTTTATTCTCTTTTATTTTCTCCTCACTCAATTCTACTAACCTTTCATCCCAATCTTTCGGTCTTTTATAACTAAATAACTCACTCGATATTTGAATCTCATATAAGTGATTTCTAGCTCTTTCATCATCTTTAATTAAAATAAGAAATTGCATCCCATCACTCATAAGCATTCCTTTTATCGGCACAATTGTAACCGCAAAGATTGCAAAATGGAAAAAGGAAAAATATAAAAGATATTGATAATAACTCACCATATATATGTAACCGGAAGTAATACCAAATAGTAAACTCGTAATCGGTCCACCTAAAGTGAGCCACGCCCACTTTTTCGAAAGATTCGGTGTCTCTATAGAAGGTGGTACTAGTGTTGCAACGCCTCCAAAGTACGCCCACAATTTATTTTCTCGAATGCGTAATTTTCCCTTTTCTTTTTGAATAGTAATGGGTCCTACTGTCATAAATTTAAATGTCAAACCACCTATTACACCAAATACTACATGTCCTAGCTCATGAATGGCTAACACTAACAATGAAATTCCAACTATTGCCCATAAGTTCAAAATTACTTCTAATTTCCCAGTTCGGATTACTCCGTATAAAATGGACAGAATTAGCGCCACTGTCATTGAGCCAGCTGGCCTTCTTAAAATATCCACCTTTTTCTCCCCTTAATAAATCATTTTTCTTTGCATTTCGTACATGAACTTCCCGAGATGCAATATCCAAATAAATGAGATTAAGCCAATTAATACAAAATCGATATCACTAGCAGCTGTATATATAACGGCAGCCCACCATACATATGCCAATATTGTATTCGTAAATTCATACGCTTTATATCCAGCCTCATGCACAATATGCTTTAATCCTTCATCTGCGTTTTTCGTCCACATTTTCATAGATTCCATATACGTTACACCTTGTTCAGGATATAGCTTATTATAACGATTTTTTGTTATAAGTCCGATAATTACTACAGTAGTTAAACAAACAATAGAAGCTACTAAATTCCACACCGCAAATGAAACATTTGTATCCTGCAACAGTGCACGTCTACATGTAATAACTGCATATACAAACCATGCCTGCGTAACTATATCGCCTACACGTAAATATATACTTATAATGCCTAATTTTCTGCCTTGTACGCTCTCTTCTTCATCGCGTGCCTCTGCTAACATACGTGTATTCTTCCAAGTATAGTACATCATTAAGATTCCAAAAATAGTACATATACCTATAAATGTATTGGATGATAATTTTCTCGGTTCATCCGAGAGTAAATTTAAAGCTATATAAGACGTTAAAAAGCCACCCATCATACTTAATGCTATTTTCCCCACAGAATCAAATTGTTTTTTCCGTTTACTCTTCATCGTCCTCTTCCCCCTCTACTAACGTAAATATTTCCTCCACCGGTACATTGAAAATTTGTGCGATTTTTAACGACAATACGATAGATGGTGCATAATCCCCGCGCTCAATTAAACTAATCGTTTGCCGTGATGATCCAATCGCTTTCCCTAAATCCCCTTGTGATAAACGATGCTTTGCTCGCAATTCCCTCACTCGATTTTGAAGCTTCATGTCTTCCCTCTTTTTCATTTATTTAAATAAAATTGTAAATAATATCCTTATCTTTGTCAATTATAATTGTCATTACGACTATAATAATTGACAAGATACTTATTTCTTATCCTGTATCAAATTCCTATAAAGAATGTAAAATGCGCATTAAACATAGTCTTGAAAATAAAAAAGTCAGTGCTTTTGCACTGACTTCCTAAATTCTGACATAGAATGGATTTCATATTAACTTGCGTTTTGTAGTAATACTCGTTTTAACTGCTTACGGAAACGAATACCTAACGTAACCGCTACAATCACAATAACTCCAAAAATGATTTTACCGATATGACCTTCTAGCACTCCAAAGATATCATGTAAGTTTCCACCTAACCAGTAACCACCGATTAAGAAGAATGATACCCAAAATAGAGCACCTGAATAAATTGTAATGGCAAAACGACGAAATGGTAAATTAATAATTCCTGCAAAGTATCCTGTGAAATGACGTACACCAGGAATAAAGAAACCAATAAAAATCAGGAAGTACCCATACTTATCAAACCACATTCTCGTTAAGTCGATTTTTCTTTGCGTTAAAAATACGTATTTCCCATACTTTTGAATGAAAGGCATACCTAATTTATTTCCTAAAAAGTATTGAATCGTCATTCCTACACTTGTCCCAATAAAGGATAGAATAATTAAAATCGGTAAACTTAAATCACCCTTATGTGCTAAAAATCCCGCATATGCTAACGTTGGCTCTCCCGGAAACGGAAGTGCAATATATTCTAACAGCAAGCCGACAAGTACAACATAGTACCCGTATTGCTGAAATAATTCATGAATCCATTCCATGTCATCTCTCCTTTCAATCACGTACAACTTCTTACTATTATTGTATAAAAAAATTGTCGAAATAACTATCACAATAGCTTACATTTTTATTACATTTTTGTAAGGGTCACACTAGTGATTTTCGTTCTTTATTAAATAGTAAAAATCATTTTTCAAGTCGAAATAGCGAAAAGGCGCATTAATAACATGCAGATTTTATCCATTTTTTAGCACTAAAAACCTCTCTTATTTTGTTCTCAATAAAAAACCATCACAAACTCATACTAACTTCATATTAGCTTCATATATGTATTGTAAGATTATATCGGAATTTGTTGAAAAATTTAACCAATATATGACTAAGCATTAATTTGAATAAATATAAGTCGTTTTTCGAAATTGAAAAAAGGGTGAATACGAAATGGAAGCATATAAAATGCACGATTTTATTAATACAAATGTTGAATCTCATCAAAATGAAACCGTTTTTAATTTACAAATATGTGAAACAAGTGAATTTGACGTAAGTTTAACAAAATCTACAACACTATCTTTTATCGTTTCAAAAAAGAATATTAAAATTGTCACGAAAAAATGGATTAATTCAAATCAAGAAAGCATGATTGGCAAAAGCTACATCATTCCAACAAAAGCTTTTCATTATTTCTTACCAATCATCTCTGAAAATGAAGATGAGCTAAATATTCAAGTTCAAAGTTTTGGACTACGTGGTGAGCTTTTATTAAATGAAAGATTACTTATTGATAACAACAACAACAAACACAACAGCAAAATCACTACATTCTTTGAAACATTAGATGAAAATGTAAATAAAGCATTACGAGGATTACAACTTCATTGTATGTAAGACTCTTACGATAGTAAAAGGAGAATAACAATGAAAAAATTATTATTAAGTGCACTATTATCATTAGGATTTTTAACTCTTCCATTCGCTAGCGCAGAGGCAGCTACAACGAAAGATCAATTAATCGTAGACACTCAGTTAAATAAAATGGATTATTATCAGGATGGAAAATTTATAAAAAGTTTTACTGTCGCTACTGGAAAAGCTGCAACACCTACACCTAAAGGCACTTTTCAAATCGTAAATAAAATTAAAAATCGCCCTTATTATACAGGCAAAATTAAAGGCGGCGATCCACGTAATCCACTTGGTGACCGTTGGCTCGGATTAAATATGGCAGGAACTTACGGAACAACTTATGCGATTCACGGAACTAACAATAATCAAGCAATCGGCAAATGGACAACACTTGGTTGTATTCGTATGTATAACAATGATATACACTGGTTATTTGAGCGCGTTCAGCAGCAAGCTACTGTCACTGTAAAATAGCCTAAAAACAAGATTTATGTGTAGCCAAGAATTTTATGTCTTGGCTTATTTTATTTATTCATTTACAGTAGCAAAACAACTGTATTTACATATATAATAGGAATAGATTTGATTAGCTAATATTTAAACATTGATAAACGTAGATATTAAAATTATACAGTTATAATGTTTTATAAATTTTATAATACATACTATAATAGAACTACTGTAATTCTGAACTATTCAGTAACACTAAACTATTCCCCTTGCTACCTTCATGATTATTTTATAGCGGGGGCTTATTATATGTATAAACAATCTGAGACACTCGAAAAATGATGAATTCGAATATTGCAGTAAAAAGCGTTATTTAGGAGGTGTTACTATGACGCATATACTGGTGATTGAAGACAACCCAGATATACAAGAACTTATTCGTGAATTTCTAATGGCACAAAACTTTACAGTTGATGTAGTTGGTGCTGGAACAGAAGGTATTCTTCTTTTCCAAAAGAATTCATACGATCTTGTCCTCCTCGATGTAATGTTACCAGATATAGATGGCTATAGTATTTGTAAAATTATGCGAGGACAATCTGATGTACCAATCATTATGTTAACAGGCTTACATAATGAAGAAAGTGAAATTAAAGGATTTGAGTTAGGTATTGATGACTATATTACGAAACCGTTCCATTATACTGTATTTATTAAGCGTGTAGAGGCTGTATTAAGAAGGGCAGCAACGAAGGAAGCAGAAGCTGCAACTATACTACAATTCCATGAATTGATGTTAAACTCTACAGCATATGCAGCTTATGTTCATGGTAATCAAATTGAATTGACAACAAAAGAATTTGAAATTATTTATACTTTACTGCAAAATCGAGGAAAAGTATTATCAAGAAGTGATTTGTTGAATAAGGTATGGGGCTATGAACATTATGGTGATGTAAGAGTTATAGATACACATATTAAAAACTTAAGAAAAAAATTAGGAATTCCTTATATTAAAACGGTGAAAGGCATTGGCTACAAAATCGAATCGTAGCAAAGACAACATCACCAAAAATATTTTCATCAAAACCTTATTATTTTGTATTCTTTTATCACTTTGTCTTTATCAAATTATTTACTTTCTAGCTTCAAACTACGATAAAGAACGTTTTGCGAAAGAAAATGGAACGCCGACTACAGAACAGGCGAATTCAGATAAGCAAAACGACGGAAGTAAAACGAAGCAAAATAAAGCTGTGTCAGAGGGGAGCATTTCTAATTTCCAATCTTCTATTATAGATTATAAATCTCTTTCTACAGCTATCAATCACCTTTTGCAGCCTAGCCAAACTGTAAAGGCAAAAGAACATACACAAAATCTTTCGGGGAAAAATAGCACTTCTAATCCGCCTACAGAAGCAGAAAAGAAAGCCGCTAATAATGATGCCTTACATACACAAAATGTAGCAAGTAAAACAAATGATACAAATGATAATCCAAAGTTAGCAGATGCGTTGCAGCAATTAGCTCCACATATTGGCGCGACAATGCTTGCATTATCACTACTCGGATCTTTAATTTATACAAAACTAATTGCCAAACCTTTTCAATATATGAGCGATGCTTTAAAAGATATTATGAATCTTGATTTCTCAGATAAAAAGCTACTTAACAAAAATACAGATCAAACAGATTTTAATTTGCAAGTAGCTGCTTCACAAGTACCAAATATTGTGAAGAATTTACATGCAAGCAATCAAGATTTAAGAAACGAGCTCAAGAAGGAACAACAATTAGAACAATCTCGTAAAGAATTTATGTCTATGGTATCCCATGAATTAAAAACACCAATCGCAGCCGTTATGGGACAACTAGATGGCATGATTCACGGAATTGGAGCTTATAAAGATAGAGATAAGTATTTGAAACGTTCCTACGAGATGATGCAAGACATTAACATATTAACGGAAAAAATGTCGGAATTATCCAAAATACAAAACCCTCAATTTAAACCTAATTTAGAAGTCATTTCTTTATCTAATATTATTGAGGATGTTATGAAGAAAGTAGATTACTTTGTATCTGTAAAACAATTAAATGTACAATCTAATATTAAACACGACGTACAAATTTTAGCTGATCCTAAATTTATTCAAACTGCTATTTTTAACATTATTTCAAATGCAATTCATTATACAATTGACCATCAGCACGTATATATAAAGCTTTATGAAAAACCAAATGGTTACGCATTAGAAGTATTAAATACAGGTTCACAAATTGATGAAGATAAACTTGCTCATTTATTTGAGCCTTTCTATCGCGCAAACCCTGATAAACACGGTTTAGTACAAGGTAGTGGTCTTGGATTATATATCGTGAAACAAATATTAGATAAACATCAGTTTCCTTACGGGATACAAAACACGCCTCAAGGTGTAAAATGTTCTATTGTATTCCCAAAAGCAATGTAAAAACCTACTACAATTTCATACCCCAAATTCATACTTCGTATGAGTGGCGGAATTTTGTAGAGTATATGACTCTGTTTCGTTCGCCCGTTATCCTTATTTGGATAGCGGGCGTTTTTTATTATTTAAAAGGAGGATTTTCATGGAGAAATTTAAGTATTCATTACTCGTTTTATTCGGAGCTTGTAGCTACGGCGTACTTTCAACTATCTTCAAACTCGGATTCATTGATGGATTTTCAGCACATCAACTATTAGGAGGACAATATGTTTTCGGATGGATTGGACTATTTCTACTCGTTCTTTTCTTTTCACGTCATAAAGTAACAAAAAAACAATTCTTTTCATTACTAACCGTCGGAACAACAATGAGTATGACCGGGATTTTCTACGCTATTTCTGTAGAAGAACTACCCGCATCTATCGCTGTCGTCCTACTCTTTCAGTTCACTTGGATTGGTGTCATTATCGAAGCAATTGCAAATCGAACATTTCCAAGCCGCGATAAGATTATATCTATCCTTATTTTATTTGCTGGTACATTGTTTGCAGGTGGTGTATTTGAAGGCCTCGGACAAAGTTTTTCTACGAAAGGGATTATCTTTGGACTATTAGCTGCTGTCTCTTTTTCATTCTATGTTTTTGCAAGTGGGCGCGTCGCTACGGATGTTCCGCCTTATACGAAAAGCTTCCTTATGACAACAAGCGCTACTCTTATCGTATGCCTATTCTTTCCGCCAACCTTTTTAACAGACGGTGCTTTGCAAGCCGGTCTATGGAAATATGCTTTCTTCCTCGGATTATTCGGCGTTGTTGTACCTGTCATTTGTTTTTCAATCGGTGTACCAAAGGTTGGAACAGGGCTTGGTACAATATTAGGTGCAGCTGAATTACCAACTGCTATTATTGCTTCTATTACACTTGTACATGAAGTCGTAACGTTCATGCAGTGGATTGGAATTATTTTCATATTGGTTGGGATCTTCACTCCTCAGCTGCTTACGGCTAGGAAAGAAAGAAAACACAATCGCGTGCATAGCGCTTGAAAAAATACAGAATTTATATAAAAGATATAACTGCAATTAAAATAAGTAAATTTATCTGGAGGTATAAATGACTATTTTAAGCATCGTATTTTTTGCTATTATGTGTATCTTCTTCCTAATAAGATATATGAAAGAAAAGAAATTTTACGATTTACTTCTCATTCCCGTTTGTATATATGCAGGAGCAGTGAAAACTCCTTTCGTAGAGTACTTAAACTTTAATACTACATTTAAAATAACGTATGATATTGCAGCTATTATTCTTGTAATTCTTGCTGTACTTTTCTTTTTGAAAGATAAGAAAGAGAATCATACTGCATAACAAAAGACCTTTCATTTACTTGAAAGGTCTTTTTCTCTATCTCATTTTACCGCTCCATACAGCTTCTCTATCTCATGCTCAATTTGTTTTACATCGATTCGCTCAAATAGTGGCTGCACACCATCAATTCTACTTGGCAACGTATTTTGAGGTGCCCAATTTCGTTCCACAATCGACAATGTGTTTCGAACTCTTTCACTTGAAAATGGTAAAAATGGTTCAAGGAGATGGGCAAAATTAGCGATAAGATACACACAGTTATAAATCGTTTCTTCACATGAAACTGGATCATCTTCTCTTTGTTTCCAAGGCTGCTTTTCATCAAAGTATTTATTTGCAAAACGTACTGCATCAAATATTGTTTCTAGCGCCACCTTAAATTTAGTTTGCTCAATCGCCTCTCCTACACGCTTATATAATCCTTCTACTTTATCTTTCAGCTCTACCTCAATACTTCCCTTCGGCACGATACCACCATAATATTTTTCGATAAACTTTAATGTCCGGTTCACAAAGTTCCCGTATGCACCTAATAATTCACTATTATGACTGTAAATAAATTCCCGCCATGAAAAATCAGTATCGCGATTTTCTGGTGCGTTGACGGTTAAAAAGTAACGAATAGAATCTGGATCATAGCGTTCTAATATGTCAGGCACCCATACTGCCCAGTTTTTACTTGTAGATAATTTTCTTTTTTCAACTGTTAAATATTCATTCGAAACGATATGACGCGGGATTGCTTCCTCCCCTATTCCAAGTAATACCGCTGGCCAAATGACGGAATGAAACGGAATATTATCCTTTCCGTGCACATAATATGTTTTCGCTTCGCTATCCCAAAACTCTTGATCATCTTTCCCTGTTTCTTCAGCCCAATGTTTACTCGCTGAATAATAGCCTGTCACTGCTTCAATCCATACGTAAATTTTCTTATCTTCATACCCTTCTACTGGAATTGGTACCCCAATTGGTAAATCACGTGATACGGCCCTATCTAGTAATCCTTCCTTTACATATCTCTCTGTTAGTTGAATCGCATTGTCGCGCCATGTCCCTGTTTGCTTGGCAATTTCTACAGCCCTTTTAATTTGCTCCTGAAATGTATGCAATGCGAAATAGAAATGCTCTGTTTCCTGTACAGATGGTGTACTACCACATAACTTACATTTCTTTTCTAACAAATCGAGTGGATCTAAAATAGCAGAACACGCATCGCATTGATCACCTCTTGCTGCTTCATGGCAATGTGGACATATTCCTTCTACATAACGATCCGGTAAAAACTGCGTACACGTTTCACAATACGCTTGTTCCACTATTTTTTTATAAATATGTCCTTCTTCTAATAAACGTAAAAAAACATTTTGAACCGTTTCATGATGGTGCTCACTATCTGTACGTGTATAGCAATCATAAGTAAAACCAAGGCTACGAAAACATCGCTGGAACTCTTCATGATACTGATCAGCAATTTCCTTCGCTGTCACACCTTCTTGTTTTGCTCTAATTGCAATCGGTGTTCCATTACAATCACTTCCCGAAACATACAACACATTCTCACCTTTTGACCGGTAATAACGTGCTAAAATATCTCCAGGTAATAAACTCGCAATATGGCCAAGATGTAATGAACCATTCGCATATGGCCAAGCGCCCCCAATAAAAATACTCATCTTACATTCCTCCTTTAAAATATAAAAAGCCCCACCCCTATCTTAAAAAAGATAAGGGCGGGGCTGTATAAACAGTCGCGGTACCACCTTATTTCGCCAATTACTCACATAATTAGCCTTAACAAGTACGGAGCTATATGCTCTTATACTGTGGTTTTGATAACGAGTACCAACTCTCGTCGCCGCCTACTATTATCATTTGATAAGTTCAGGACGAAGCTCAAAGGCCATTGTTCAAATGAATATTCTTGCTTCTTCTCAGCTACCGAAGCTCTCTGGAAAGAATGTGTTCATCCTACTTTTCCTTTTCAACGCTTTTACGTATAACAAGTATTGTACGACTTAATCACAGAAAAATCAAACTTTTATCCAGAACGAAAAGGAAATCCCATCCTCCCGCCGAATACCTATACGTTCACAAAAGGAGTGATAACATTGAACCAAAAACAACTAAGCACTATAAATGAAAAAAGCTGGAATACAGCTGCTTATGAAGCTTGGACGAATCGCCATGGGGCGCCAGAGGATTATGCAAAAAAAATTATGGAAGATCCCACACGCGAAGTAGCACATTATTTACCTTACATACAATCTCCAAAAGGAAAACGTATTATTAACTTACTCGGCTCAAAAGGAAATAAAGCTGTCGCACTTGCCCTTTTAGGCTCTGACGTAACAGTTGTTGATATTTCAGCAAGTAATGCAAAATATGCAAATGAACTTGCGGACGCAGCAGGTGTCTCTATCCAGTATGTCGTTTCTGATGTATTAAATGTGCAGCTCTCCGAATCATTTGATATCGTATTGCTGGAACTTGGTGTACTCCATTACTTTCTAGATTTAAAACCACTCTTTCAAAAAATTGCTACTTTACTTAAGCGAGATGGAATGCTTATACTTCGTGACTATCATCCTGTTTACACAAAATTATTAGGAGTCGACCACCCATCATTTAAGGCCAATGGAAATTATTTCGATGAAGAATTAATTGAAGATGATGTTGCTTATAGCATCCTTCTTACAGAAGCACAGAAAGAATCGCTACCTAAAACAACCATCCGTCGCTGGACGCTAGGAGAAATCATTACAACACTTGCGGAAGAACGTTTTAAAATCGAAAAACTAGTTGAAGAACATGGATCTCATCAAAGATGGGTCTTTCCTTCTACTGCACCAGAAGGAATCGAAGAACGTATCCCTGGTCTATATACAATAATTGCGACAGCATGCAAAAAAGGATCCCTTCACGGATAGGATCCTTTTTGCATGCTCACGCATATAAGTTGAGGTTGGAGATTACCATAATTCTGTAGAATAGGACACAAGATATTTCAACATTTCGTCTCTGACTTACGTCGTCAAAAAGGGGTATGACCAACATAACGAAGAGTAATGTTTTTAGTTGATACTGATAATCGTTATCAACTAATTAGAAGTATACATGATGTCATTTCAAATTTCAATAGCATTTCTAATATTTATTTATGAATTTTATGATATGCAAATGTATACATTTTAAGAACTTTTTCTAATACTAATCTGACTCCTTCCATTATCTGCTATAATTTTCATTGAACAGATTAATAACTTCATAATAATGTTTTTATTAATTTTGTTTTAAATATCTATAAATCATAATAAACAGTTTAAATGAGGGTAGGGGTAACGATGAAATATGTTAGTATTCGAAAAAAACTACTGTTCACACTCTTAAGCATTTCTTCTTTATTTAGTATTGCTCTTATTGTTATTCTTTCATTCGCCATGAATCAAGCAAGTGAAATCGAAACGTTAAAAAATGATGTATCAAAAAGAGCGACGATTTTAAAAGAACGTGGCGATTGGTTCCAAGCACAAGTTGCTGGTTTACAAGAATATTTGCTATCACATGATCAAAAAGGATTAGATAAGTTCAATCGAGAAGGGAAAAAATTAGCTGATACTAGAGAGAAAGTAACAAGTGACAAGAAGCTCCCAGAAGGAATGAAAGAAGCTATTTTAATGGGTGGAAAATGGCGTAGCGTCATAGATAATGAGGTACTACCTCTTGCGCGTGAAGGAAAATGGGACGAAGCATCCAAAATTGCTTTATCACAAACAGATTATGTAAATGATCTTTTAGGTCGTTTTAATAAATATACAAATGAAGAGAATGAGAAACGTGACGCATTAATTGCTGATGTCGAGTCTTCTTCATCACTTATTCAATATATTATTTTCTTCTCACTTATTACATGTACATTAACGTCTATCTTATTAGCATGGTGGTTCTCTGGTAAACTCGTTAAACCAATTCGACAAATTGATGAGAAGTTAAAAGAATTAGCTTCTCAAGACGGAGATTTAACGGCTAGATTACACGTAACAAGTAAAGATGAAATTGGTGACATTGCAAATTCCTTTAATCAAATGCTCACTAACTTACAGCATATAATAAAACAAGTTCAACAAACATCAACAAGTGTAAAAGAAGCTTCTGAAAATGTATTTATCGAAACAACCGCTTCTATGGAAAATACCGCAAGAACCCAAGAAACTATGAATGCTCTTGAACACAATATTCGTTCACAAGTTTCTAGCATTGAAGAAAGTTCAACCGCAATGGATGACATGGCAACGAGTGTTCAGCGTATCGCTGAGTCCGCCTCTTCTGTTACTAGTTTAGCTGTCACAACTTCAGAAAAAGCAGATGATGGGAATAAAGTCATTGAGAAATCTATTACACAAATGCATACAATTAACGAAGCTGTTAACGCTACATCACAAGTAGTTGAGCGGCTCATTACACATACAAATCATATAGATACTGCACTTCAATCTATTTCAAATATCGCTGAGCAAACAAATTTGCTCGCTTTAAATGCTTCTATTGAAGCAGCTCGTGCTGGTGAACACGGCAAAGGATTCGCTGTTGTTGCCGATGAAGTTCGAAAACTTGCTGAACAATCTCAACTAGCCGCAACTGACATTAACCATTTACTTCATCAAATTCAAGCTGATACAAAAATAGCAAATGATATGATGACACAAGGTCAAGCAGAAGCTTCTGAAGGAATTACGGTTATTCGTACCGCCGGATCTTCATTCTCAGAAATTGTTAACCACATTAACAAAGTCTCTACACAAATGCAAGAAATGTCTGCAACTGCTGAAGAGATGGCTGCAAGCTCTGAAGAAATGAACGCAGCTTTAAATAATATCGCTTCTATTTCAAACGAAGTTGCTGCAGAAACATCACAAACAGCGCATTCGGCTGGTGATCAAGTAAACAAAATGAGTATCGTGGCTAACAAATCATCTGAAATGAAAACAATCGTACAAGAACTTGAAGTTCTCGTCTCTCATTTCAAAACAAACGCTTAAAGTGAAAATGACACGAGCTCAAAGGTATAGGAATGAAAGTTTTACAGTCTCTCTTTTTTCACTTTAAAATATCTCTTTCTATCTCTCATTCCGTCTGCTATAATTCCTAAAGGAAATAAGAAAGCTTTATTCCAACTGGAGTAAAGCTTTCTTTCAATTTTTTACATTTATTAATTCTAATACTAAGATTTCACAAAGGAGGCTTTTAATTATATGAATTTTGTAAGTATCAGAAAAAAACTTATGTTCATGATGGGAACGATTTGCGCTTTATTTGGTGTCGCCTTAGCATTTATTTTATTTTTTGCTATCGACCAATCTCGTAAAGCTGAAACATTACAAAAAGAAATTTCTCCACTGGCAACAGAATTGAAAGAGCGTGGAGACGCTTATCAAGTACAGCTCTCTGCTTTAAGAGGTTATTTACTACAACATGATCAAGTCGAATTAGACAAGTTTAATGAGATGAGTAAACGTCTTGAGGATTCAAAAGATAAACTTCTTTCTAATCCAAATCTTTCTTCGTCCGTAAAAAGCACAATGGAATTAGGGTCTACTTGGAGAAAGTTCATTGAAGAAAAAGTATTCACTCTTGCAAAAGACCAAAAATGGGAAGAAGCTTTACAAGTAGCTTCTTCAGAAAACGGAACGGTCTATAAAGTAATTGGTGACTTCACAAATTACAGTAATGAACAAGCTAAATTACGTGAACAATCTATTGAAAAAATTGATCAATCTGCACTCTTAATCGAATATGTTATTTTCTTATCACTTGTTGTATGTATTATCGTTGCAATTATTCTTGCATGGTGGTTCTCTGGTAAACTGGTGAAACCAATTCAACAAATTGACACGAAACTAAAAGAATTGGCCTCTCAAGAAGGTGACTTAACGGCACGTCTACAAGTAAATAGCAACGATGAAATAGGTGCTATCGCAACATCATTTAATAAAATGTTAGAAAACCTACAACATATTATTAATCGTGTTCAAAAAACATCAGTGGAAGTACAAACCGCTTCTGAAAATATGCTAGAAAAAACGAATACATCACGTGAGGCGACATTAAGAGTCCAAAGCTCGATGTCCAACTTAAATGCAAGTATTCAATCACAAACTTCTAGTATGGAAGAAAGTTCAACTGCAATGGATGATATGGCAGTAAGTGTTCAGCGCATTGCCGAATCTGCTTCATCTGTAGCGGAACTTGCTGTTGCCACATCTGAACATGCTAGCGATGGAAGTACCGTTATCCAAAAATCTGTTTCACAAATGACAACAATACACGAAGCTGTAAATGCTACGTCAGAAGTGGTTGAACGTCTAATCACTCATACGAAATATATTGATACTGCTGTACAATCTATTTCTAATATTGCTGAGCAAACAAACTTACTTGCTTTAAATGCTTCTATTGAGGCAGCTCGTGCTGGTGAGCAAGGAAAAGGATTTGCTGTCGTAGCTGACGAAGTTCGAAAGCTTGCTGAACAATCTAAAACAGCTGCAACAGACATTAATCAATTACTACATCAAATTCAAAATGATACAGAAACTGCTAGCTCTATGATGTCTCAAGGCCGTTCTGAAGCATTTGAAGGTATCAATGTTATTCGTGAAGCTGGTACTTCTTTCACAACAATTGTAGAACAAGTAAATAAAGTATCTACTCAAATGCAAGATATATCAGCAACTGCTGAAGAAATGGCTGCAAGTGCTGAAGAAATGAACGCTTCACTTAATAACATCGCTTCTATCTCTACTGAAGTATCGAGCGAAACTGCCGCAACGGCACAATCTGCTGAACAGAAAGTTATTGTTATGAATGAAATGGCAGTAACTGCTGGAAAAATGAAACAAACAGTTGAAGAGTTAGATCAACTCGTATCTCATTTTAAAACAGAATAGATGTTCAAAAAATATCCCTTCTTTGAAAGAGGGATATTTTTTTGAGCTCATTTCCTGCACATTATGCTCATTTCCGTTATAATGAGAATCGATATCATTAAAGTGTAGGAGGGGCTGCTTATGTCACAAGAAGCATTTGAAAATAAATTACTTGCCAATTTAGAGGCTGTTATTGACCCTGAACTAGGTGTTGATATCGTTAATCTTGGATTAGTTTATGATGTTACAGCAGATGAAAATAATAATGCTGTCATTACGATGACTATGACTTCTATCGGTTGTCCAATGGCTGGGCAAATCGTATCAGACGTTAAAAAAGTATTATCAACAAACGTACCTGAAGTTAATGAAATAGAAGTAAATGTCGTTTGGAATCCACCGTGGTCGAAAGAACGTATGTCACGTATGGCGAAAATCGCATTAGGTATTCGCGACTAAATAAAGTGGAAATTTCATCATTTGCGGATAGCGGGATAAAGAAAAGACCTGACTAGGATGTCAGGTCTTTTCTCTTATTATTTTACACCTACTGCATCATAAGCTTTCGTTACAGCTTGTACAGCTTTAGAGTTTTTACCATATAAATCTTCAGCTGACTGAAGAGCAGCTTGACGCATCATTTTGAAGTCAGAGTTTGCAGTTAAATATTTCGTAAGAGCACGGTAGTAAATTTTTTCTGTCGCTTCACGGCCCACACCAGTTACTTTCACGCCGTAATGATCTCCGCCTTCAGATACTAAATATGCAGCTTTATTGTTAATACTGCTGTTAATATGAACACCGCCATTATCAGCTGTTCCAGTATAACGTTTACTATAGTGATCTGGGTAACCCTCACTTGGTTTTAATGGATTTGGAATAGACGCTGGGTCTTTAAGAGAGCGAAGTGCATCACCAGGTTTATCAGGTGTATAAATATCAGCACCTAAATCCCAGCTCTTCTTCTCAACCATAACACCCATAATATCAGATAACGATTCATTTAACGCCCCTGACTCATTTTTGTAAACAAGGTTTGCTGTATGTTCAGTTACAGCATGCGTTAATTCGTGACCGATAACATCAAGTCCAGCAGATAATGGAATGAACGTTTTTCCATCGCCATCACCGTACATCATTTGCACACCATTCCAAGCTGCGTTATTCCAGTTCTCCCCTACGTGAACAGTTGAAATAAGCTTCGCACCTTTATCATCGAAAGAGTTACGATTAAATGTCTTTTTGTAGTAATCATATACTTTTCCTGCATTTACATGCGCATCAACTGCAGCTTTATCTTCGAAGAACTTAGATTTACTTTCAACTTCTTCTCCTGTATATCCAAGCCATTGTGAGAATAAATTAAACCAGTTCTCGTCCATATTTTCTGCATCAAATGTATGAACACCTTGTCCTCGTTTACCATCAAACAAGTTGAATTGTCCTGTTTTCGTATCTTGAGCAATTTCAAATGATTGTCTAGCACCTAATACTCCGTAACCAAATCCAGTAATGTTATCTACAGCGTTATATTTCTCAATAACATTTCCATTCGTTGCATCAACAAAATAATGCCAATACCCTGGAGCTGGTTTTGAAATCGATGCCTTAACTAAGTATGCAAGGTAGTAATTACCGTCTTTTTCATATACAAATAAATCTTTTTTCACACCATCATAACTCTTTACTTTACCAATTTCTTTCTCAATATCTGCCTTTGCAATTGTTTCTGCTTGTTCCGCAGTAATGCTTGCAGCTGCAGGAATATTTTTATCATCTAAATTCGGAATAACTTGTCCGAAGAATGCTTTTACATTATTCTCTTTATCAAGTGTAACAGTTTGATCAGAACCGTATACAGGAATGTTATTATGTTTCTCAACTAGCTTCACATGTGTCGTATCAGATTCAGCGTCTTTTTCTTCCCCAACGATATTAAAATGCTTTTCAATATTTCCTGCTAATTTAAACATATCTTTCTTACTCTCTAAGTATTGAAAGACTGTCTCTTTTTTATCTAGTCCTTCCGGTGCTTTCCATTCTTCACCTATGTATGCAGGTGTTTTAAATTCTTGATGATATTGAATTTTTTGTTCTTCCGCTTTCGTTGTCGTTGCCCCAAACGCTCCAAATCCCCCGGCGATAACAGTTAACGCTAATGCTGATGAAATGACTTGCTTTTTCACTATAACATTCCCCATTCCCATAAAGATTTTTGACACTTTTATACAATTCTTATTTTCCCAGCTGATACCTCTACCTAAAATTTGAGAAACATTTTTCAGACAATTCCAATCAAAAAAAGAGGACATCTATCGGATGTCCTCTTTTCTATAAACCTTTTATTGTTTTTTCAATTCAATTGCTAAATAGTGTGATTGCTCTTTCGCTTGAATGTGAATATCTTCTTCTACAGATTCTGCTGCATCCCGCATAACAAACGTTTCACCATTTATTACACTGCTTCCTTCAATTTGTACAAGGTACAATTGACGGCCTTCTTTCACTGGAAAATGAATTTCTTTTCCAGCCTCTAATGATAAAGAATATAAATTCGCATCTTGGTGAATTTGAATTGGTGCATTTCCTTCTACTGAAGATACCATATGGAACCATTCATTTTCACGCTTGCTCCAATCAAATTTAAACTCACCATAGTTTGGTTTATGATCTGCGCGGTCTGGTAAAATCCAAATTTGTAATAAACGCAGCGTTTCATCGCCTAAATTATGCTCGCTATGAAATACACCCGTGCCAGCACTCATATATTGAACATGTCCACGCTCAATTGTTCCGCGATTTCCCATGCTGTCTTCATGTGTTAAAGCACCATCTACAACGTAAGAAATAATCTCCATATCACGGTGCGGATGCATATCAAAACCAGTTTGCGCCGCTACTAGATCATCATTAATAACACGTAACGCTCCGAAGTTCATGTTATTTGGATTATAGTAATTGGCAAAAGAAAAATGAAAATGTGTATTTAACCAACCATGATTTGCTCTGCCCATATTTTTATGATCAACTTTTCTAAACATATCCTTCACCTCATACTATCTCGAATTCGAGATTTATTTTAAAATTTTTTCTTACTGTAACTTTTTTAATAGTGTTAATAACTGCTTTTGTTCCTCTATATTTAAATTATGAAACTTCTCTGCTTGGAACGTTTCTTGAGGTGGGACGATTTCCTCATATAAAGCTCTTCCCTTTTCTGTTAAAGAAATATATTTCGTAGTACCCTCTTGTTCACGCAAAATCCACTCAAGCTGCTCCATTTTATTTAAAAGCTGCGTTACATTTCCTTTCGTAACAAATAGCTTATTTCCAAGTTCTTGTTGCGTTAAACGATTATGTCCTCCAACTTGAGCTAACACATCAAACTGGGCGGCAGATATATTCCATTTTTTCAAATGCTGATTCGTCTCACGAATACTCTTATTATAAAAGCGTGACAAACGAAACCATAATAGTAGCCCTAGTCTATCTTCTGTTTTCATTTCATCACCTCGCTTGTTTCATATCATTAGTTTAGAACTAAACTTAATAAAAGTCAAATACTTATTTTTAATAAGTACAAAAAGCACAGCGCTATTTCTCCACTATGCTTTACATTAACTTTCTACTCTTATATTCATCTAATTTCCTCTCCGCGAACTTCCTCGCATCTTTTTCAATCCACCGCTCTTCGTACCGTTCACTTCCCACATACAATATATCTCTCTTATGCTGCATCGCATGGCGGAATTCATGCAGTAGCGTTTTGAGAACTTGATCATACTCTTCCCACATACAAACGAAAATTAACTGCTTTTCTTTATGATAAAAACCACCTACTGGGAATAGGAACTCTTCTTCCTCTTCCCCTAATGATAGAAGCACATCATTTGCATCACACGTATCACAAAAAATAACGGGCGTTTTACATACTCCAATAAGAGAAAACAAATCCTCTCTCAACTTTTTGACATCCCAAGGAAGCTCCGAATCCAACACATACCAATTCTCTACCTGTTGATATACATTTTGAAACTGGAGTTCCATTTCTCTTTATTCCCCTTTCCAAGCACCCTTTTTCTATATGTATGCCACAATATGGTAAATATTAAACGTATTCTTTCATCCTTGAAAAAATTCCAATAAAAAAGGAATCTACGTCGACATAGATTCCTTTTCTGTAATCATTTTTTTTTCATCATTTTTTTTAATACAAAATAACCAATTGCACAAACAATAGCAGCAAGTGCAAAGTATTTCACATATGGCCCCGCAACTTTATTAATACTTTCCCACTCTGTTCCTAATTTAAAACCTAAATATACAAACACAATTGACCACGGAATAACAGCTAATGTAGTTAGCGTAATAAACTTAGCATGTGACATTTTCGCAATACCCGCTGGTATCGAAATAGCATGACGCACAACCGGAATAAAACGTGCGGTAAAGATAACGCCAGTTCCATAACGATTAAACCAATCTTCAGCATAATCAATATGTTTCTTCTGAATTAAAATATATTTTCCATATCGCTCAAGAACAGGTCTTCCTCCATATCGACCAATCCAATAAATGAATAGTTGTGCAATTACACCACCAATTGTACCGAACGCGACAGCGCCCCAAAATGTAATGCTTCCTGTTGATACTAAATAACCTGCATAAGACAATACGATTTCACTTGGAATAACCTCTAGCATTAATCCAAGCATAATTCCCCAATAACCAAGTCCTTCTAAAAAAACTAAAACCGAATGGATCAACTCTCCTAACATCATGTACCTCTCTTTACTGTTTTCATTACAAAAATGAAAGTACAAGCAGGAAATATCTTGTACTTTTATTTTTTAAAATTTAGTTTAGTTAGTCTTCGTATCCCACTTAAAGATTTTATTTAAGAATTTATATACATTCTTCGACTCTTTTGTCAAAAGTGGGCCTAAAATGGATAGTATAAGCACGTATAGTGCTGAGAATGGTTTCAGTACTGACATTAAACCACCGGCGATACCGATATTAGCCATAATGATGGAGAACTCTCCTCTTGAAACGATTGTTAATCCGATATTTGTTGATGCTTTATGAGATAATCCAGCTTGTCTTCCTGCAATCATTCCTGCTACAAAGTTACCGATTATCGTAAGAAGGACAGCACCTAACGTTAACCATATCGCTCCGCCTAATGAGAACGGATCAATACTTAACCCGAAGCTGAAGAAGAAAATAGCTCCGAAAAAGTCTCTAAATGGAACAACAAGATGTTCAATTCGGTCACTATGCTCTGTCTCAGAGAAAACTAATCCTAGAAGAAGTGCTCCAATTGCTTCTGCAACGTGAATTGTTTCTGAAAAACCAGCAATGAAGAATAATGAAGCAAATACTACAATAATAAAGATTTCATCTGAGCTAATATTGAGCAATTTATTTAATAACGGCGTAGCCTTTCTAGCTACTATAAAGAATAGAAGCATATATCCTAAAGCAATTCCAATTGAAGTAAGGGCACCTAAGAAGGAAGCGTGATCTCCAAGTACTAAACCAGAAACAACTGATAAATATACAGCAAGGAATATATCTTCAAACATAATAATTCCTAAAATTAATTCGGTTTCATTATTACCAGTTCTTCTTAAGTCCACTAACACTTTAGCAACGATAGCGCTAGAAGAAATCGTAATAATACCCGCAATAATTAAGATTTCTAGTAATGGGAATCCCATTATAAATCCGTATAACAAACCAAGTGAAAAGTTAATTAAAATATAAATCGTTCCGCCAATCGCAATAGAGCGTCCAGATTTAATTAGTTTTTTCATTGAAAATTCTAATCCTAGATAGAATAGAAGGAATAGAACCCCAATCCGTCCAAGGAAGGAAATTACACTTGCACTTTCAATAAATTTGAGATCGATAACACCTATTGTCGGTGCATGCGGTCCTACTAACATTCCAAGAACGATTAGAAAAGGAATTACTGAGAATTTAAATTTCCCAGCAATTACTGCTGCAATTGCCACTAAAACTAAAGCTGTACCAACTTCAAAAATTAACGTATCCATCTAATCAGTCCCCCCTATTTGAAAGTAATTCATTAATGATTTTTTTAATTTCTTCTCTCTCACCTGAAACTACAAGCATATCTCCTTCTTCAATTACTGTTTCTGGTCCTGGATTAAATAGCTTCTTCATGTTCTTCTTCATAACCGCGATTATTGTTACGCTATATGTTTTTCTTATTTCAAGATCGCCAATTGTTTTTCCGATTGCTGGAGCTGTATTCTCCACTTTGAACCACTCAATCGCTAAACCTTCAAAAACCATCTCAACATTTTCTAACGCCCTAGGCTTATATACCATTCCACCTAATATTGCAGCGATTTGTCTCGCCTCTGAGTCACGTAGTGAAATACTTGAGATGCTTTCTTCATGATCTGAATCAAAATGATACATTTCTCTACGACCATCATCATGAATGACAATTACCATCTTTTCGTTACCTTTCGTAACGATTTGAAACTTATAACCAATACCTGGAAGTTCACTTTCTCTAATATTCATTTTTAGCTCCTCCATAACTTATTTATTTTAATTTTCTGTTTTTCTGCCTTTTATTCATCCAATCAACTTTAGAAATTCTAACCACTCAGGATATTTGTGATTTGGAAATCTTTTATTGTAATAATAAGTGGACCCTAAAAAGATACTTAAAGATGTAATGATAAAAAATATATTACTTCTCATTTTCAAACTTTCAAGGCTTACTTTCCATAAAGAATCTTCTTTCAAATTATCCCCACCTTCTCGCTTTAAATTTAGTTTTTTAAAATGTAAATAATTCTAAAAATATTACGATGTAACATAATCATAACACAAAAACGACTTAAGTAACATAATTTTTTAGAAAAATTGATTCTCGTATATTTTTTGCATATAATTTTCTTATTACGAAAAAAAGGAAGTGTATTATATGGTTGATATCTTTAGCAGATTCCTTGAGGTAACGAATAATATTTTATGGTCATATATTCTTATTGCAATGCTAATCGGCTTCGGTCTTTACTTCTCTTTTAAATTAAAATTTGTCCAAATTACTCATTTCAGTGAGATGGTCAGCTTAATTAGTAAAGGGTTTAATCGAAAAGAAAAAAAGAAAGATAGCATCTCACCATTCCAAGCATTTTGCTTAAGTGCAGCAGCACGTATCGGTATCGGAAACTTAGCTGGTGTAGCATTAGCAATTTCAATGGGTGGACCTGGCGCAATATTTTGGATGTGGTTTATCGCAATTATCGGAGCAGCTACTAGTTTTGTAGAATGTACACTTGCGCAAATTTATAAAGTAAAAGATGGAAGTAGGTTCCGTGGTGGACCAGCATATTACATGGAAAAAGGGCTAAACAAACGCTGGATGGGCGTCTGGTTTTCACTTCTTATTACAGTTGCGTACGGATTAATTTTCAATTCAGTGCAAGCAAATACAGTAACAATAGCGTTTGAAAATGCTTTTGGACTAGAGCGAACAATCGTAGGAGCTCTATTAGCCTTATTAGTTGCAGTTATTATTTTTGGTGGCATTAAGAGCATTTCACGTATTACAGAAATGATTGTTCCGCCAATGGCAATCGTTTATATCGGCGTGGCTATTTTTGTCGTTATTAACAACTTCAGTATGTTACCAAGCATTTTCATGGAAATCTTTAACGGTGCATTCGGTTTAGACCAAGCCATCGCTGGTGGTATTGGAGCAGCAATCAAGTTCGGAATTCAGCGCGGTTTATTCGCTACAGAAGCGGGAATGGGTAGCTCTCCTAATGCAGCAGCAACATCTGATGTATCTCACCCTGTAAAACAAGGGCTTGTTCAAGCGTTAGGCGTTTTCGTAGATACATTCTTAGTATGTACATCAACAGCATTTATCGTATTATGTTCTGGACTTTACAAAGGATCAAATTTAGAAGGTATCGAATTAACACAAAACGCATTAAGTTCACAAATTGGACCGTGGGCAAGCACTTTCTTAGCGATTATTATTTTCCTATTCGCTTTCAGTTCACTTCTAGGAAACTACTATTATGGTGAAACAAATATCGCATTCATTAAAGAAAGTAAAACATGGTTAATGATTTATCGTGTTGCAGTTGTCGGGATGGTATTCTTCGGATCAATCGCTGCCCTTAAAACAGTTTGGAGTTTAGCTGATTTATTCATGGGACTAATGGTATTCACAAACTTAATTGCCATCTCATTCCTTAGCAAATTTGCTTACGCTGCATTAGTAGACTATTTGAAGCAAAAGAAACAAGGAAAAGATCCTGTCTTCGTTGCAAACTCTATCCCTGGCTTAAAAAATACAGAGTGCTGGGATGGGCAGGATGTAGAAGAAAAACAAAAGGCCGTTTAACAAATAAAAGCGGAAGTGGCTCGTTCAGAACAGGAGGGTGTTGGAACTCCTGATTACGAGGCGCTTTTTGCCTCGAATGAAGGAGTGAAACAACCGACTGTTCTAGCCGCTGGAGCTGGATATCATTTAAAGCGGAAGCGGCTCGTTCAGAATCGCAGGACACTTCAAGCTCTCGACCTTGAAGCGCTTTTTGCTTCGAGCGAGAGAGCGAAATGACCGACTGGTCTAGTCACCGGAGCTGGATATCACTAAAAGCACAAGCGGCTCGTTTAGAACAAGAGCCATATCTCAAACAAAGGCCCTATTACTTCACCGTAATAGGGCCTTTTATTTACAACAGTTCATAATTTGTTCAAATTAATTCCAGCAAAAGGGTTGATTTATAGAGATTACTAGATTATAATGATTATAAATTAGTAATTGATATCACATAACAACTCAAAAGGAGATTGATCATAATGAACAAACAAGTAATCGAAGTATTAAACAAACAAGTAGCAGACTGGAGCGTTTTATTCACAAAACTTCACAACTTCCATTGGTACGTAAAAGGACCTCAATTCTTCACATTACACGAGAAATTCGAAGAACTTTACACAGAATCAGCTACTCACATCGATGAAATTGCAGAACGTATTTTAGCAATTGGCGGCAAACCAGTAGCAACAATGAAAGAATACTTAGAACTATCTTCTATTCAAGAAGCAGCATACGGAGAAACTGCAGAAGGGATGGTCGAAGCAATCATGAAAGACTACGAAATGATGCTAGTCGAACTGAAAAAAGGCATGGAAATCGCTCAAGACTCTGACGATGAAATGACATCTGACCTACTACTAGGCATCTACACAGAACTAGAAAAACACGCTTGGATGCTACGTGCGTTCTTGAATCAATAATAATTAAAAGCGGAAGCGGCTCGCTCAGAATCGCAGGGCATTGGAGCTCTCGACCTTGAAGCGCTTTTTGCTTCGAGCGAGAGAGCGAAATGACCGGAGATTCTAGCCGCTGAAGCTGGATATTACTTTAAAGCGGAAGCGGCTCGTTCAGAACAGGAGGGTGTTGGAACTCCTGATTACGAGGCGCTTTTTGCCTCGAATGAAGGAGTGAAACAACCGACTGTTCTAGCCGCTGGA
>NZ_JBQAHZ010000036.1:0-46822 GCF_051917185.1 Bacillus cereus group sp. MYBK108-1 | reverse complement strand
ATGATGGCAGAGAGGTCACACCCGTTCCCATACCGAACACGGAAGTTAAGCTCTCTAGCGCCGATGGTAGTTGGGACCTTGTCCCTGTGAGAGTAGGACGTCGCCAAGCAAGAACCTAAGTTATTTTGACTTAGGTTTTTTTGTGTTTATTTTTATTTACCGAATGCTATAATCCGTAAATTTAATAAAGCTACAGACGAAAAAAGAATGAAGTAGAGACTCTTTAAAATAATAGTAATGATTTTTTGTGTTCCTGATTTTCCTAATGTCGCTAAAGTAATACTTAAAATAGGACACATTATTTCTATCATAAGTATATATTTTAAATAATGAGATGCTATAAATAAATATTTAATAATTACAGAAATTACTGCAATAGAGAAAAATAAATAGGATAATAGCAAAGTTCTTTCTTTAACAGTTATCCTCCTTAGAAATTAAATCGTTATAATAATACAAGAGTGTATATATTTTGATTAAAAACATACTGAAGTGCTATTTAAACGATAAATACATAAAATAGATCTCTAGAAATATATATTCTAATTCCCTTTTCTTCTTGTATATAGTTGCAATTCTTCTTTTGAATATAACTAAAACACGAACGTTATTGACTGCTAATAAAAAAACATTCGATTATTTATTGACATTGTTTATGAAATATTGTTAATATAGCCATAGAAACAATAATATAAGACCTCATATAATCGCGGGGATATGGCCTGCAAGTCTCTACCTAACGACCGTTATTCGTTAGACTATGAGGGAAAGTCACTCGGTATTTTTCTATTCACAAGGGATACGTATGCCTGAGTAGAGCGCTTTCTCTCATAGTAAAAGAGAAACTGTTCTATTTCAGGCTTTTTTTATTTGAATCGGGGGGATTCTAATATGAAATCACTAGTTGGAGTCATAATGGGAAGTACGTCAGACTGGGAAACAATGAAATATGCTTGTGACATTTTAGATGAATTAAATATACCGTATGAGAAAAAAGTTGTATCCGCTCATCGGACTCCGGATTATATGTTTGAATATGCAGAGACGGCTCGTGAACGTGGATTGAAAGTTATTATTGCTGGAGCTGGTGGAGCAGCACATTTACCAGGAATGGTTGCAGCGAAGACAAATCTTCCTGTAATTGGAGTTCCAGTTCAATCAAAAGCATTAAACGGCTTAGATTCATTATTATCCATCGCCCAAATGCCAGGAGGTGTTCCAGTTGCAACTGTTGCAATTGGTAAAGCCGGTTCAACGAATGCTGGATTACTTGCCGCACAAATACTTGGATCATTCCATGATGATATACATGATGCATTAGAATTGAGACGAGAAGCGATTGAAAAAGATGTGCGTGAAGGTAGTGAGCTAGTATGACGAGAATCATTTTACCTGGAAAAACAATCGGTATTATTGGAGGCGGCCAGCTAGGAAGAATGATGGCATTGGCAGCTAAGGAGATGGGATATAAAATTGCTGTTTTAGATCCTACAAAGCATTCGCCATGTGCACAAGTTGCTGATATTGAAATTGTTGCACCATATGATGATTTAAAAGCAATTCAGCATTTAGCAGAAATAAGTGATGTTGTCACATATGAATTTGAGAATATTGATTATAGATGTTTACAATGGCTTGAAAAACATGCGTACTTACCACAAGGTAGTCAGTTGTTAAATACAACGCAAAATCGTTTTACAGAAAAGAATGCGATTGAGAAGGCTGGGTTACCAGTAGCAACGTATAGATTAGTTCAAAATCAAGATCAGCTTACAGAAGCAATTGCTGGGTTATCATTCCCTTCCGTCTTAAAAACGACGACAGGTGGATATGATGGGAAAGGGCAAGTTGTTTTAAGAAGTGAAGCTGATGTTGAGGCAGCAAGAAATCTTGTGGATAAAGCAGAATGTATTTTAGAGAAATGGGTGCCTTTTGAAAAAGAAGTATCAGTTATTGTGATTCGTAGTGTAAGTGGTGAAACAAAAGTGTTTCCAGTAGCAGAAAATATTCATGTAAATAACATTTTACATGAATCTATCGTTCCAGCTCGCATTACAGAAGAGCTTTCTCAAAAAGCAATTGCGTATGCAAAGGTACTTGCGGATGAATTAGAACTTGTGGGAACACTAGCTGTAGAGATGTTTGCTACAGATAATGGTGAGATTTATATTAATGAATTAGCGCCAAGACCTCACAATTCAGGACACTATACACAGGATGCATGTGAAACGAGTCAATTTGGTCAACATATTCGAGCAATCTGTAATTTACCTCTAGGAGAAACAAATTTGTTAAAACCAGTTGTCATGGTAAACATTTTAGGCGAACATATAGAAGGGGTCCTAAGACAAGTGAATAGATTAACCGGGTGCTATTTACACTTGTATGGAAAAGAAGAAGCAAAAGCACAGCGAAAAATGGGGCATGTTAATATTTTAAATGATAATATTGAAGTCGCTCTAGAAAAAGCGAAGAGTTTGCATATTTGGGACCATCAAGAACAACTGTTGGAGGGAAAAAGATGATTAGTCGTTATACACGCCCTGAAATGGGTGCGATTTGGACGGAAGAGAACAAATTTAAAGCGTGGTTAGAAGTTGAGATTTTAGCTTGTGAAGCATGGGCTGAGCTTGGCGATATTCCAAAAGAAGATGTTAAAAAAATTCGTGAACATGCATCATTTGATATTGATCGTATTTATGAAATTGAAAAAGAAACACGTCATGACGTAGTTGCATTCACTCGTGCTGTATCAGAAACGCCAGCATTAGGCGAAGAACGTAAATGGGTTCATTACGGTTTAACATCTACAGATGTAGTAGATACAGCATTATCTTACATCTTAAAACAAGCGAATGAAATTATATTAAAAGACTTAGAGAACTTTGTAAGCATTTTAGCTAACAAAGCGAAAGAGCATAAATACACAATCATGATGGGAAGAACACACGGTGTTCATGCAGAACCAACGACATTTGGTTTAAAACTTGGTCTTTGGTATGAAGAGATGAAACGTAACGTAGAGCGTTTCAAACAAGCTGCTGATACAGTTCGTGTTGGTAAACTATCTGGTGCGGTTGGTACATATGCAAATATCGATCCATTCGTAGAAAAATATGTTTGTGAAAATTTAGGATTAGAAGCAGCACCAATTTCAACACAAACATTGCAACGTGATCGTCACGCACACTACATGTCAACACTTGCACTAATTGCAACATCTATCGAAAAGATGGCAGTTGAGATTCGTGGTTTACAAAAGAGTGAAACACGTGAAGTTGAAGAAGCTTTCGCAAAAGGTCAAAAGGGTTCTTCTGCAATGCCACATAAACGTAATCCAATTGGTTCTGAAAATATGACTGGTTTAGCTCGTGTTATCCGCGGTTATATGATGACAGCTTACGAAAATGTTCCATTATGGCATGAGCGTGACATTTCTCACTCTTCGGCAGAACGCGTAATTTTACCAGATGCTACAATCGCATTAAATTACATGTTAAATCGCTTTGGTAATATTGTTAAAAACTTAACTGTATACCCAGAGAATATGAAACGTAATATGACAAGAACATACGGCTTAATTTATTCTCAGCGCGTAATGCTTACACTAATCGACAAAGGTATGGTACGTGAAGAAGCTTATGATATCGTACAGCCTAAAGCGATGGAAGCTTGGGAAACACAAGTACAATTTAAAGAGCTTGTAGAAGCTGATGAGCGTATTACAAGCAAGTTAACACAAGAAGAAATTAATGAATGCTTCAACTATGAGCATCATATGCAACACGTTGATACAATCTTTGAACGCCTTGGATTAAACGAAGCGTAAAATTTCATATGGCACAGAATAGAGTCATTCTGTGCCATTCTTTATAAAAATATTATTCACATTTTTCAAACTACAGGGGGCTTGCGAAATGCAAAAGCTAGAATTGCTGTATGAAGGTAAGGCAAAAAGAATTTATCGTACAGAATCAGCAGATATGGTTTGGGTAGAGTACAAAGATAGTGCGACTGCTTTCAATGGGGAGAAAAAAGAGACGATTACAGGAAAAGGTCGTTTGAACAATGAAATTACAACTTTATTGTTCAGAAAGTTACAAGAAGTGGGAATTAAAACACATTTTGTTGAGAAGTTATCTGAGACAGAACAACTTGTTAAAAAAGTGAGTATTATTCCTTTAGAAGTTGTCACAAGAAATGTAATTGCAGGAAGTCTTTCAAAACGATTAGGAATGGAAGAGGGAACTGTACTTGCAGAACCAATCGTAGAATTTTACTTCAAAGATGATGATTTAGGAGATCCGCTTGTAACGGAAGATCATATTCGTGTATTAAACGTTGCATCGCCAGAGCAAGTAAGTGTATTACGAGATATGGCTCTACAAATCAATCAAGTGTTGATTGATCATTTCGCAAGCTGTCGTGTAAGATTAGTAGATTTCAAATTAGAGTTTGGTGTAACGGAAGAAGGAGAAATCATTTTAGCGGATGAAATTTCACCAGATACTTGCCGTTTATGGGATGAAACGAGCAATGAAAAGTTTGATAAAGACGTATTCCGTCGTGATCTTGGAAATTTAACAGATGCTTATGAAGAGATTTTAAAACGTTTAGGGGGAATTTCACATGTATAAAGTTAAGGTATATGTAACATTAAGAGAAAGCGTATTAGATCCACAAGGAACAGCAGTAAAAGGAGCACTTCATAGTCTTTCATTCACAGAAGTACAAGACGTTCGAATCGGAAAGTACATGGAACTAACAATTGATAAATCTGTATCTGATTTAGATAGCAAGGTAAAAGAAATGTGTGAAAAACTATTAGCGAACGTTGTAATGGAAGACTTCCGTTATGAAGTTGAGGAGGTTGTCGCACAGTGAAATTTGCCGTAATAGTATTTCCGGGTTCGAACTGTGATGTCGATATGTTCCATGCAATTAAAGATGAGCTTGGCGAAGAAGTAGATTACGTTTGGCACGATACAGAGAATTTAGATGAATATGATGCAATTCTACTACCAGGTGGATTTTCTTATGGTGACTACTTACGCTGCGGTGCTATCTCTCGCTTTGCTAATGCAATGAAAGCAGTGCAAAAAGCTGCTGAGCAAGGAAAGCCGATTTTAGGTATATGTAATGGATTCCAGATTCTTGTTGAATCAGGATTACTACCAGGAGCGTTAATGAGAAACGAAAACTTAAAATTTATGTGTCGCACTGTTCAGTTACGTGTTGAAAATAATGAAACGATGTTTACATCACAATATGGAAAAGATGAAATAATTAATATTCCAATCGCGCATGGTGAGGGGAATTACTATTGTGATGAAGCGACTCTTAAACAATTAGAAGAGAACAATCAAATCGCATTCCGTTACGTAGAAAACCCTAACGGTAGCGTTTCAGATATTGCTGGTATTGTAAATGAAAAAGGAAATGTACTTGGTATGATGCCACACCCAGAGCGTGCTGTAGATGAATTACTTGGCGGTGCTGAAGGGTTAAAAGTCTTTCAATCTATCTTAAAACAGTGGAGGGAAACATATGTCGTTAATGCTTGAACCAAATCCAACACAAATTAAAGAAGAGCGTATATATGCGGAAATGGGGCTAACAGACGAAGAGTTTGCCATGGTTGAAAAGATTTTAGGTCGTCTGCCAAATTATACAGAAACAGGGTTATTCTCTGTAATGTGGTCTGAACATTGTAGTTATAAAAATTCAAAACCAGTGCTTCGAAAATTCCCAACAACAGGTGAGCGTGTTCTACAAGGGCCTGGGGAAGGTGCTGGAATTGTAGATATCGGTGATAATCAAGCAGTTGTATTTAAAATGGAAAGTCATAACCATCCTTCAGCTATTGAACCATATCAAGGAGCTGCAACAGGTGTTGGTGGTATTATTCGTGACGTATTCTCTATGGGAGCACGTCCGGTAGCTCTATTAAACTCACTTCGTTTCGGTGAATTACAGTCACCACGTGTGAAATATTTATTCGAAGAAGTAGTAGCAGGAATTGCAGGATACGGTAACTGCATCGGTATTCCGACTGTTGGCGGCGAAGTACAATTTGATCCATGTTACGAAGGAAATCCACTTGTAAATGCAATGTGCGTAGGTTTGATTAACCACGAAGACATTAAAAAAGGACAAGCACATGGTGCTGGTAACACAGTAATGTACGTAGGAGCATCAACTGGTCGTGACGGTATTCACGGTGCAACATTCGCGTCGGAAGAACTATCTGAAAGCTCAGAAGCGAAACGTCCAGCGGTTCAAGTAGGGGATCCATTTATGGAAAAACTTCTTATTGAAGCGTGTTTAGAATTAATTCAATCTGATGCACTTGTTGGAATTCAAGATATGGGTGCGGCTGGTTTAACATCATCATCTGCAGAAATGGCAAGTAAAGCAGGAATGGGTATTGAAATGTACTTAGATGATGTACCACAGCGTGAAACAGGAATGACACCATATGAAATGATGCTATCTGAATCACAAGAGCGTATGTTAATTGTCGTGAAAAAAGGTAGAGAACAAGAAATAGTAGATTTATTTGAGAAGTATGGTCTTGCAGCGGTTACGATGGGGAAAGTAACAGAAGATAAAATGCTTCGTTTATTCCATAAAGGTGAAAAGGTAGCTGAAGTTCCAGCAGATGCTTTAGCAGAAGAAGCACCAATTTATCATAAGCCATCAAAAGAAGCAGCATACTTTGCTGAATTCCAAGCAATGAAAATGGAAACGCCAAAAGTAGAAAATTATAAAGAAACGTTATTCGCTTTATTACAGCAACCAACAATTGCAAGTAAAGAGTGGGTATACGATCAATACGATTACCAAGTTCGCACAAGCACAGTTGTTACGCCAGGTTCAGATGCTGCAGTTGTACGTGTACGCGGTACAGAAAAAGGATTAGCAATGACGACAGATTGTAACTCTCGCTACATTTATCTAGACCCAGAGATGGGCGGTAAAATTGCAGTAGCAGAGGCAGCGCGTAATATCGTATGTTCTGGCGGAGAGCCACTTGCAATTACAGATTGCTTAAACTTCGGTAACCCAGAAAAACCAGAAATCTTCTGGCAAATTGAGAAATCAGTAGACGGTATGAGTGAAGCTTGTCGCACATTACAAACACCAGTTATCGGCGGAAACGTATCGATGTATAACGAGCGTAGTGGTGAAGCTGTATATCCAACACCAACTGTTGGGATGGTCGGACTTGTGCATGACTTAAAACATGTAACAACACAAGAGTTTAAGCAAGCTGGTGATTTAGTGTATGTAATTGGTGAGACGAAAGCTGAGTTTGGCGGAAGTGAATTACAGAAAATGATTCACGGCAAAATTTTCGGTCAATCACCAAGTATCGATTTAGATGTAGAATTAAAACGCCAAAAACAAGTATTAGAAGCAATTCAAGCTGGTCTTGTTCAATCTGCACATGATGTTGCTGAAGGTGGTTTAGCAGTTGCGATTTCAGAAAGTGCAATTGGTGCTAAAGGCTTAGGTGCTACTGTGAAATTAGATGGAGAAGCAACAGCTGCATTATTCGCTGAATCACAGTCTCGCTTCGTGATAACTGTAAAACGTGAAAATAAAGAGGCGTTTGAGAAAGTGGTAGAAGCAATCCAAGTTGGAGAAGTAACAAGTACAAATGAAGTAACAATTCATAATGAAGAAAATGAAGTATTACTTACAGCAAATGTAGATGAAATGAGAAAGGCTTGGAAAGGGGCAATCCCATGCTTGCTGAAATAAAGGGGTTAAACGAAGAATGTGGCGTTTTCGGAATTTGGGGGCATGAAAATGCAGCACAAGTTTCATACTACGGATTGCACAGTTTACAGCACCGTGGGCAAGAAGGTGCAGGCATTGTCGTAAATAATGGGGAAAAAATCGTCGGTCATAAGGGGTTAGGTTTAATATCAGAAGTGTTTTCAAGAGGTGAGCTAGAAGGATTAAATGGAAAATCAGCAATCGGACATGTACGATATGCAACAGCTGGTGGAAGTGAAGTTGCTAACGTTCAACCATTGTTGTTCCGTTTTTCCGATCATAGTATGGCGTTAGCTCATAACGGAAATTTAATTAACGCAAAAATGCTTCGTCGTGAATTAGAAGCAGAGGGCAGTATTTTTCAAACTAGTTCAGATACAGAAGTACTTTTACATCTTATTAAACGTAGTACGAAAGATTCTTTAATTGAAAGTGTAAAAGAGGCTTTAAATAAAGTGAAAGGTGCGTTTGCGTATCTTTTACTAACTGGAAATGAAATGATCGTTGCATTAGATCCGAATGGGTTCCGTCCGCTTTCAATTGGAAAGATGGGGGATGCTTACGTTGTAGCATCTGAAACATGTGCTTTTGATGTAGTAGGTGCAACATACATTCGTGATGTAGAACCGGGTGAATTACTTATCATTAATGATGAAGGAATTCACGTAGATCGTTTCACAAACGATGTAGAACATGCAATTTGTAGTATGGAATACATTTACTTTGCACGACCAGATTCTAATATTGCAGGCGTTAACGTTCATGCAGCACGTAAGAATATGGGGAAACGTTTAGCGGCAGAAGCTCCTATTGAAGCAGATGTTGTTACTGGTGTACCAGACTCTAGTATTTCAGCTGCGATTGGCTATGCGGAGGCGACAGGTATTCCATATGAGTTAGGATTAATTAAAAATCGTTACGTTGGACGTACGTTTATCCAACCTTCTCAAGAACTGCGCGAGCAAGGGGTTAAGATGAAGCTTTCCGCAGTAAGAGGTGTAGTTGAAGGGAAACGAGTTGTTATGATTGATGACTCTATCGTAAGAGGAACGACAAGTAAACGAATTGTTCGTATGCTTCGGGAGGCTGGAGCGACAGAAGTTCACGTAAGAATTGCTTCACCACCTCTGAAATATCCATGTTTCTATGGCATTGATATTCAAACGAGAAAAGAATTAATTGCAGCAAATCATACAGTAGAAGAAATCCGTGAAATGATCGGAGCAGATTCTTTAACATTTTTAAGTGAAGATGGATTAGTAGATGCAATTGGACGTCCATATGAAGGAAAATATGGCGGCCTATGCATGGCTTACTTTAATGGGGACTATCCAACAGCTCTTTATGATTATGAGCAAGAGCTTTTAGAAAGTATGAAATAAGAAAAGTGAGAAAAGCTTCTACTTCTTTTGATGTAGAAGCTAGCTCCTTTCTTAAAATAGCCCGCCCTGGATGGGGAGAAATTAAAAGACGAGGTGTAAATAACGATGGCGAATGCATATAAGCAAGCAGGAGTAGATATTGAAGCTGGATATGAAGCGGTATCTCGCATGAAAAAACACGTACAAACAACTATGAGAAAAGAAGTACTAGGCGGTTTAGGCGGTTTTGGAGGTATGTTTGATCTATCAAAATTTGCATTAGAAGAACCTGTATTAGTATCTGGAACAGATGGCGTGGGAACGAAATTGATGCTCGCTTTTATGGCAGATAAACATGACACAATTGGTATTGATGCAGTAGCAATGTGTGTAAATGATATTGTTGTCCAAGGAGCAGAGCCGCTTTTCTTCCTTGATTATATTGCTTGCGGTAAAGCTGAACCTAGTAAAATTGAAAACATCGTCAAAGGTATATCAGAGGGCTGTCGCCAAGCTGGTTGTGCATTAATCGGTGGAGAAACAGCTGAAATGCCAGGAATGTATTCTACGGAAGAATATGATTTAGCTGGTTTTACAGTTGGGATTGTTGATAAAAAGAAAATTGTAACAGGTGAAAAGATTGAAGCTGGTCACGTGCTAATTGGCTTAGCATCTAGCGGTATTCATAGCAATGGTTACTCTTTAGTACGAAAAGTGTTACTAGAAGATGGGGAACTATCTTTAGAGCGTATTTATGGCCGCTTAGAACTACCTCTTGGTGAAGAATTATTAAAACCAACGAAAATTTATGTCAAACCTATTTTAGAACTATTGAAGAAACATGAAGTATACGGTATGGCGCATATTACAGGTGGTGGATTTATTGAAAATATTCCACGCATGTTGCCAGAAGGAATCGGTGCCGAGATTGAACTAGGATCTTGGGAAATTCAGCCGATCTTTAGTTTGCTTCAAGAAGTTGGAAAACTGGAAGAAAAAGAAATGTTCAATATTTTTAACATGGGTATTGGTATGGTAGTAGCAGTGAAGGAAGAAGATGCAAAAGATGTTGTTCGTCTTCTTGAAGAGCAAGGAGAAATGGCTCGTATTATTGGACGTACTATACAAGGAGCTGGCGTTACTTTTAATGGGGGCACAGCACTATGAGTAGATTAGCAGTTTTTGCTTCTGGAAGCGGATCTAACTTTCAATCTCTCGTTAATGCGGTAGAAGAAAAAAGATTGGATGCAGAAATTAGTTTATTAGTATGTGATAAACCAGAAGCACGCGCTGTTGGACGGGCAAATTATCATCATATTCCGTGTTTTGCTTTTTCAGCGAAAGCATATGAGTCAAAAGAAGCATTTGAAAAAGAGATATTAAAGAAGCTAGAAGAATATGAAATTGATTATGTTATTTTAGCTGGATATATGCGGTTAATCGGGCCGACGTTACTAGAAGCATACGGCGGGAAGATTATTAATATTCATCCATCATTACTACCGAGCTTTCCGGGTAAAGATGCTGTCGGTCAAGCGTTAGAAGCAGGTGTGAAAGTAACTGGAGTAACAATTCATTATGTAGATGCAGGTATGGATACAGGGCCAATTATTGCGCAAGAAGCAGTGGTTGTTTCTGAAGGGGATACGAGAGAAAGTTTACAAAAGAAAATTCAACAAGTTGAACATAAATTATACGTAAATACAGTGAATCAAATTGTTCAGTCTGTGAAAGAATCAACTGTTAACTAACATACAACCAGGGGTGAAGGATAAATGAAAAAGCGTGCATTAGTAAGTGTTTCAGATAAAACAGGAGTAGTAGAATTTGTTAAAGGGTTACTAGAACAAGGGATTGAAGTTATTTCAACAGGTGGTACGAAAAAGTTATTAGAAGAAAACGGTTTACAAGTAATTGGTATTTCTGAAGTAACTGGTTTCCCTGAAATTATGGATGGCCGTGTGAAAACGTTACATCCAAATATTCATGGTGGTCTATTAGCAGTTCGTGATAATGAAACACATGTAACACAAATGAATGAATTAGGTATGGAGCCAATTGACTTTGTTGTTGTTAACTTATATCCATTTAAAGAAACAATCGCTAAGCCTGATGTAACATTTGCTGATGCAATTGAAAATATTGATATCGGTGGCCCGACAATGATTCGCTCTGCTGCGAAAAATCATAAATTCGTATCTGTAATTGTAGATCCAGTAGATTATGATATTGTGTTAGCAGAACTGAAAGAGAACGGTGAAGTAGCAGAGGAAACAAAACGTAAACTAGCAGCGAAAGTATTCCGTCATACAGCAGCGTATGATGCGTTAATTTCTAACTACTTAACAGAGAAAATGGGTGAAGAAAGTCCAGAAACATTAACTGTGACATTTGAGAAAAAGCAAGACTTACGTTATGGCGAGAACCCACATCAAAAGGCAACTTTCTATAAAGCGCCATTCGCAGCAACTTCTTCTGTTGCATACGCAGAACAATTACACGGTAAAGAATTATCGTATAACAATATTAATGATGCAGACGCAGCACTTAGCATCGTAAAAGAATTTACAGAACCAGCAGTAGTAGCAGTAAAACATATGAATCCATGTGGTGTTGGAGTAGGAACTGATATTCACGAAGCATATACTCGCGCTTATGAAGCAGATCCAGTATCAATTTTCGGCGGTATTATTGCAGCAAATCGTGAAATTGATAAAGCTACAGCAGAAAAGTTACATGAAATTTTCTTAGAAATTGTTATCGCACCTTCGTTCTCGCAAGAAGCTTTAGAAGTGTTACAAAGTAAGAAGAACTTACGTTTATTAACTATAAATATTGAAAAAGCGACAAGTGCAAGCAAAAAACTAACTTCTGTACAAGGTGGACTTCTCGTTCAAGAAGAAGATACGTTATCATTAGATGAAAGTACAATTTCAATTCCAACGAAACGTGAACCTTCAGAGCAAGAATGGAAAGATTTAAAACTAGCTTGGAAAGTTGTAAAACATGTGAAATCAAACGCAATTGTTTTAGCGAAAGATGACATGACAATTGGCGTCGGTGCGGGACAGATGAACCGTGTAGGTTCTGCAAAAATCGCAATTACACAAGCTGGTGAAAAAGCACAAGGTAGCGCACTTGCATCTGATGCTTTCTTCCCAATGCCAGATACATTAGAAGAAGCAGCAAAAGCAGGAATTACAGCAATCATTCAACCAGGCGGATCAATCCGTGATGAAGATTCTATTAAAGTGGCAGATACGTATGGGATTGCTATGGTGTTCACTGGCGTACGTCATTTCAAACACTAATAGAGGATGTTTAAAAAGTCCGGTTAAGATAACCTTCGCATGTCGTCGTTGCATCGCCAGTGCGGTACTCATGTAGGAAAGCTACACTCCGTGTCCTCCTGGCAAATGCGCCTAGACCTGCTCGGTTCTCTTAATCCTCCTTTTTAAACCTTTATTGAGATGGATGTTTAAAAAGTCCGGTCGAGATAACCTTCGCATGTCGTCGTTGCATCGCCAGTGCGGTACTCATGTAGGAAAACTACACTCCGTGTCCTCCTGGCAAATGCGCCTAGACCTGCTCGGTGCTCTTGATCCTCCTTTTTAAACCTTTATTGAGATGGATGTTTAAAAAGTCCGGTCGAGATAACCTTTTATTGATATGAAAAAGCAAACTAGGAGCATAGCTTCTAGTTTGTACTTATTTAATTATTGGGGGATGAAATATGAATGTTTTAGTAATTGGCCGCGGTGGGCGTGAGCATGCTTTAGCTTGGAAGTTTGCACAATCTGAAAAAGTAGAAAAGGTATATGTAGCACCAGGTAATGAAGGTATGAGAGATGTTGCAACACCAGTTGATATTGATGAAAATGATTTTGATGCATTAGTTTTATTTGCAAAAGAGAATAATGTTGAGTTAACTTTCGTTGGACCAGAAATTCCGCTTATGAATGGAATTGTTGATTGTTTTAAAGAAGAGGGACTTCGCGTATTTGGTCCGAATAAAGCGGCTGCTGTTATTGAAGGTAGTAAAGCTTTTACAAAAGAGCTTATGAAAAAGTATGATATTCCAACTGCGGCGTACGAAACCTTTACAGATTATGAAGAAGCAGTACAGTACATTCAAAAAGTTGGTGCACCAATCGTTATTAAAGCTGACGGCCTAGCTGCGGGTAAAGGGGTAACGGTAGCAATGACGCTTGAAGAGGCATTACAAGCTGTGAAAGAAATGCTACAAGATGTGAAATTCGGCGCGGCAAGTAAGAAGGTCGTTATTGAAGAGTTTTTAGATGGACAAGAATTTTCATTAATGGCATTCGTGAATGGAACAACTGTACATCCAATGGTAATCGCCCAAGATCATAAAAGAGCTTTTGATGGTGATAAAGGTCCAAATACGGGCGGAATGGGTGCATATTCTCCAGTACCACAAATTCCAGAATCAGCAGTTCAAGAAGCGATTCAAACCGTATTACATCCAACTGCTAAGGCGATGATTGCAGAAAACCGTTCGTTTACAGGTATTTTATACGCAGGTCTTATTTTAACAAATGATGGTCCGAAGGTAATTGAATTTAATGCACGCTTCGGTGATCCTGAAACAGAAGTTGTATTACCTCGCTTAGAAAATGATTTAGTTGACGTATGTAACGCTGTATTAGATGAAAGTGAACTAACGTTACAATGGTCAGAAGAAGCTGTAATCGGTGTTGTACTTGCTTCTAAAGGATATCCAGAAGCATATAAAAAAGGTGATATTATTAGTGGACTAGATGCACTGCAAGATGTGATTGTTTTCCATGCAGGTACAGCAATGAAACATGGGGACTTTGTAACGAACGGTGGCCGTGTATTATTTGTTGCTTGTAAGGCAAATAGTTTACAAGAAGCAAAAGATAAAGTATATAAAGAAATCGGTAAAATTGAGAGTGATGGTCTATTTTATCGAAGTGATATAGGATATCGTGCAATTGGGCATGAGATGACGAAAAGTTAATATGTAAAAATCCCGCTGAGGAATCAGCGGGATTTTTTATGCATCTTTATCTTTTTTTAATTTCCCTTTTTGCTTTGCCATTTCTCGAAGTAAATACTCGATGTGTGCATTGACGCTACGAAATTCATCATTTGCCCATTTTTCGATGACTGCGTGTAATTCAGGATCAATACGTAATGGAAAGCTTTTCTTTTTAGCCATAATTACTTATAGCCCTTAGTATAGGCTTCCTGTATTAATAACTGGTTGCGCACCTTTATCTGAAACGATGGCAACTAATAAGTTGTTTACCATATTTGCTTTACGCTCGTCATCGAGTTCTAGTACGCCTTCTTCATCTAACATATGGATGGAATCTTTCGCCATCTTCACAGCACCTTCAACAATTTCTTTTCTAGCAGCTAATACTGCTTTTGCTTGCTGGCGTTGTAGCATTGCATGGGCAATTTCTGTTGCGTAAGCTAAGTGCGTTAAACGAGTTTCTAATACTTCTACACCAGCAATTTCAAGACGCGCCTCTAACTCACGTTTTAATTCTTCAGAGATTTCTTCAGTATTTCCGCGTAACGTAACGCAGGTTTCATCTTGGAAATTGTCATAAGGATATTTTGTTGCAACATGGCGGATTGCCGTTTCGCTTTGAATTTCTACAAATCGATCATAATGTTCAACACCAAACATTGCTTTTGCAGAATCAACAACTTTATATACGATAACAGCTGCAATTTCAATTGGATTTCCATCAACGTCATTTACTTTTAATTTTTTACTGTTAAAGTTTTCAACACGTAAAGATACAGTTTGACGGAATGCGAACGGAATCGTTAAAAATAAACCGTTTTGACGAATTGTTCCTAAATAATTACCGAAGAACGTAATAACCTTCGCTTGATTCGGTTGAACAATACCGATACCTGTAGCGAGAACTGCGGCTAATATAATAGTTAGTGCCGCTCCTATGAAAATTTCTTGTGCAAGGAAAAATACACCGATAGCAGCTAAAATCAAAATTCCAATAATACCGAGAAAACCATTTACATAAAATACTTGTTTTTCTTTCATATGATCGCCTCCTGATATAAAAATGATATCACTTTTATATCATTTTAAGCAAGAGGTATGCACCTAATTTTCTGAATTTTATTGATTGATATCTTTTATATACATTTTAAGGTCTAAAAAGAGAATGTACGTTCTGTTTTATGGTAAAATAAAGAAGACTTAACCGCCCACTGCAGCAGCTAAGTCCCTTTGAGAGCATCTTGCATCGTGACAAATGATTCAAAGCGGTTTTGCCAGGATTATATTTTCAATCGCTGACTCAATCTCTTTGTCAGAAGCGTCATAACTTCCTTTTGACTTTGGCTTGTCATGAGTGGAAGTTTGATTCACTTCTTCTTTAGCATGTCCTTTTTCAGCAAAATTCATGCTAGGCATTTTAAATGCCCCCATATTCATGTATTTTCCGAATTTCCACATTTCAACAACAGGGCAGAAACGAACAATTCCTTCTGCAACTTTCATTGCACCAATCCATAGAAAAATGTTAGACCAAGTGCACCACGGCTTGCGTACAAGTTTAGTTGCACTACATCCGAAGAGGACAAGCCCAAGTGTAATTCGAATTAGAGCGTTTATTGTCCCGATATTTTGCTTCATTAGAAAAACACTCCTTTTTATGAAAGTTGAAATAGATAATACTATTTCTTTTATTAGTATCCCGTTTGATTTTTGGGATATGTAATCCAACATTTGACGTGGAAAAAGATGTTGGAATGTGCGTGTGTGTAAGTAACTTTTTTTGTTATAATGAAAGAATGCATAAAAGGAACTTCAAAATTAAATCCTCTAGTTTAAAAAATATGGAAGAGGTAATTCCAAACTTAATTCTCCGTTTTAAACAAATATTTAAGATGAAGTTAAAACAATAATGATGAAAATAAACTGTTATTTTGAACAGAAATATATATAACTAGAGAAAAGGAAGGGTGTTTTCATGTACGATATTTCCGGATGGAAACATGTATTTAAGCTTGATCCAAATAAGGAGTTAAGCGATGAACATTTAGAAATGATTTGTGAGTCTGGAACTGATGCGGTTATTGTAGGCGGAAGTGATGGAGTTACAATTGATAACGTATTACACATGCTAGTTAGCATTCGTAGATATGCAGTTCCTTGTGTATTAGAGGTTTCTGATGTAGAAGCAATTACACCAGGATTTGATTTTTATTACATCCCAAGTGTTTTAAATAGCCGAAAAGTAGAATGGGTAACAGGTGTTCATCATGAGGCATTGAAAGAATTTGGGGATATTATGGACTGGGACGAAATTTTTATGGAAGGGTATTGTGTTTTAAATCCAGAAGCGAAAGTAGCCCAGCTTACAGAAGCGAAATGTGATTTAACAGAAGATGACGTTATTGCATATGCTCGTTTAGCAGACAAGTTATTACATTTACCGATATTTTATTTAGAATATAGCGGTACGTATGGAGATGTTGAACTTGTTAAAAATGTAAAAGCAGAATTGAAACAAGCTAAGTTATACTATGGCGGTGGTATTTCTAATGCAGAACAGGCGAAAGAAATGGCACAATATGCTGATACAGTAGTTGTTGGAAATATTATTTATGATGATATAAAATCGGCGTTAAAAACAGTTAAAGCAGTAAAAGGAGAGTAGGTGCAGGCGTATATGAGTATGACAGATAGATTATTAAACGGTTTAAATCCACAGCAACAAAAAGCAGTCCAAACAACGAATGGACCACTTCTATTAATGGCAGGTGCAGGTAGTGGTAAGACACGTGTGTTAACACATCGTATTGCGTATTTACTTGGTGAAAAAGGTGTAGCACCATGGAATGTACTGGCTATTACCTTCACAAATAAAGCAGCTCGTGAAATGCGTGAGCGTATTGATACACTTGTGGGACCAGAAGCAGAAGATATTTGGATTTCGACGTTCCACTCTATGTGTGTACGTATTTTACGACGGGATATCGATCGTATTGGTATTAATCGTAACTTTACAATCTTAGATTCAGGCGATCAGCTAACTGTAGTCAAAAAAATTATGAAAGAGCGCAATATTGATCCGAAGAAATTTGAGCCGCGCTCTATTTTAGCGGGTATTAGTAATGCGAAAAATGAACTGTTATCTGCGGATAAATATGCAAAAAAAATTACAATGGCTGATCCATATGAAAAATTAACGAGCGATGTATACACAGAGTATCAAAAACGTCTTTTGAAAAATAATTCATTAGACTTTGATGATTTAATTATGACCACGATTCAGTTATTTGAACGTGTTCCAGAAGTATTAGAGTTTTATCAGCGTAAGTTCCAATATATTCACGTTGATGAGTATCAAGATACGAACAAAGCGCAATATCTTCTTGTTAAACATTTGGCAGCGCGTTTTAAAAATCTTTGCGTTGTAGGTGACTCTGACCAGTCTATTTATCGCTGGCGTGGTGCAGATATTTCTAACATTTTGTCGTTCGAAAAAGACTATGAGAATGCACAAGTAATTTTGTTAGAACAAAACTATCGTTCGTCACAAAATATTTTAAATGCAGCGAATGCTGTTATTGAAAAAAATACGAATCGTAAGCCGAAGAAATTATGGACAGACAATCAAATTGGAAGTAAAATCTCGTATTATCGTGCTGCAACTGAAAAGGACGAAGCGTATTTTGTTGCGAAAAAAATTCGTGACGATATTCAAATGGGGAAACGAAAATATACTGATTTTGCAGTGTTATATCGTACGAATGCTCAGTCTCGTATGGTCGAGGAGATTTTCCTTAAATCTAACATTCCGTATAAAATTGTCGGAGGTACGAAGTTCTACGATCGTAAAGAGATTAAAGATATTTTGGCGTACTTACGTTTAATCGGTAATCCAGATGATGAAATTAGTTTTGCACGTATTATTAACATGCCAAAGCGTGGTATTGGTGCGACTTCTATCGATAAAATTATTAATTACGGTGTGCAAAACGGAATTTCATTAACTGCTGTATTTGATGAAATTGAGCATGTTGGAGTAAGTGCAAAAATTACAAAGGCAGTAAAAGAATTTGCGAATTTATTAAATAACTGGGTAAATATGCAAGAGTATTTATCTGTTACAGAATTAGTAGAAGAAGTTATTGAAAAAACAGGCTATCGCGATATGTTGAAAAATGAACGTTCTTTAGAAGCGGAAGGTCGTTTAGAAAACTTAGACGAGTTCTTATCTGTTACGCAAACATTTGAATCTCAAAGCGAAGATAAGAGCCTTGTTGCATTCTTAACAGATTTAGCACTTGTTGCTGATATTGATCGTGTAGATGAAGACCCAACTGCTGGTGAAGAAGTTATTTTAATGACGATGCACTCAGCGAAAGGATTAGAGTTCCCGGTTGTCTTTATTGTTGGCTTAGAGGAAGGGATATTCCCTCATACTCGTTCTCTTATGGAAGAGGATGAAATGCAAGAAGAACGTCGTCTTGCTTATGTAGGTATTACCCGTGCAGAAGAAGAGCTATATTTATCTAACGCGCAAATGCGTACTTTATTTGGTAGAACAAGTATGAACGCTCCGTCTCGATTCATTACAGAAATCCCGACAGAACTAGTGGAATCATTAAATGAAACAGCGCCAAAGCGTGAAACATCGTTTGGTGCAAAAGGCAGAACGGCAAGTAGCGGCAAAACGACAATCACAACGACAACACGCTCTCGTTCAGCTTTCGCGCGCCCTGCAGCTAAGACGACAGGCGGCGAACAAATTGGCTGGGCAGTAGGAGATAAAGCTTCCCACCAAAAATGGGGAGTCGGTACAGTTGTAAGTGTAAAAGGTGAAGGTGATGCAAAAGAATTAGATATTGCATTCCCAAGCCCAATTGGTGTTAAACGTTTGTTGGCAAAATTTGCACCTGTGACGAAACAATAGAAAGGAATGAGGATATGTCAAAAGAGATAGCAAAAAAACGTATAGAAGAACTGCGTGATTTATTAAATACATTTAACTATCAATATCACGTATTAGACAATCCTTCTGTTTCTGATGCGGAATATGACCGTAATATGCAGGAGCTTATAAAATTAGAAGCAGAGAACCCAGAGTTTATGAGTGAAGATTCTCCCTCCGTTCGCGTTGGGGGGACTGTTCTTGATATATTTGAAAAAGTAACACATAAGTCACCAATGTTAAGTTTAGGAAATGCATTTAACGAAGGAGATTTACGTGATTTCGACAGAAGAGTACGTCAAGGAATTGATAGTGCGAATGTAAGATATATATGTGAATTAAAAATTGACGGGCTTGCCGTTTCGCTTCATTATGAAAAAGGACGCTTCATTCAAGGGGCGACACGTGGTGATGGTGTAACGGGTGAAGATATTACTCAAAATTTAAAAACGATTAAAGCTATCCCACTTCGTTTAAATGAAGAAGTAACGTTAGAAGCACGAGGCGAAGCTTATATGCCGAAGCGTTCATTCGTTAAACTAAATGAAGAAAAAGAGCAAAATGGAGAAGATGTATTTGCGAATCCGCGTAATGCAGCAGCAGGTTCAATACGTCAACTTGATCCGAAAATTGCAGCGAAGCGTAACTTATCTATGTTTGTGTATGGTCTTGCGAATGTAGAAGAAAAAACAATTCCATCACATAGTGAATCGCTTGATTTCTTAGGTGAACTTGGATTTAAGACAAATCCAAATCGCCGTACATGTGAAACAATTGAAGAAGTTATAGCTTATGTAGAAGAATGGCAAGAAAAACGTCCGCATCTTGATTATGAGATTGATGGAATCGTTATAAAAGTAGATGATGTTGCCCTTCAAGAAAGTCTAGGAACTACAGCGAAGAGTCCAAGATGGGCGATTGCTTATAAATTCCCGGCTGAAGAAGTTGTAACGAGATTAACAGGCATTGAATTAAGTGTTGGCCGAACAGGAGTTGTAACACCGACTGCAGAACTAGAGCCAGTGAGAGTTGCTGGTACGATTGTTCGTCGTGCTTCTTTACATAACGAGGATTTAATTCGTGAAAAAGACATTCGAATTGGTGACTACGTTGTTGTGAAGAAGGCTGGAGATATTATTCCTGAAGTTGTGAACGTTATTTTTGATAAGCGTACTGGTGAGGAAGAAGAATACCGCATGCCAACTCATTGTCCAGCATGTGAGAGTGAACTTGTTCGTTTAGAAGAAGAAGTAGCACTTCGTTGTATAAATCCAACTTGTCCTGCTCAAATTCGAGAAGGGTTAATCCATTTCGTTTCAAGAAATGCAATGAATATTGATGGACTTGGAGAACGTGTCATTACACAACTCTTTGATGCTGATTACATTCGTACATTTGCTGATTTATATGCATTGACGAAAGAGCAATTATTACAGTTAGAACGTTTTGGTGAAAAATCAGCAACAAACTTAATACAAGCAATTGAAAATTCTAAAGAAAACTCGTTAGAGCGATTATTATTTGGTCTTGGAATTCGCCACGTTGGAGCGAAAGCAGCACGTACATTTGCAGAGCACTTTGAAACGATGGATGAGCTTGTAAAAGCAACGGAAGAAGAACTAAAAGCAATTAATGAAATTGGCGAAAAAATGGCTCAATCTGTTGTGACATATTTTGATAATGAAGATGTATTAGAGTTATTACAGCAGTTTAAAGAGTATGGCGTGAATATGACATACAAAGGTATAAAAATTGCAGATTTACAAAATGTTGAATCTTACTTCGCAGGAAAAACGGTTGTTTTAACAGGTAAGCTAGAAGTTATGGGGCGAAGTGAAGCGAAGAAGAAGATTGAGGCATTAGGTGGAAAAGTAACGGGAAGTGTTAGTAAGAGTACGGATTTAGTTGTTGCAGGTGAAGCGGCTGGTTCGAAATTAGCACAAGCGGAGAAACATAATGTTGAGGTTTGGAATGAAGAGAGGTTCTTACAAGAGCTAAATAAGTAAGAGGTGCAAACTTACCATGAAAAAAATAGCATTAGCGGTATTAAGCCTTGGCCTACTTGTAAGTGGGTGTAGTGCAGGTGCCGACAAAGATGAAAAAGTGGCTGAGAAATCGGGGAAAGCAAAAGAACAATCAGTTGTTCCAAAATACGCTATGTCGGATGAATATTATAAGACGACTATTCCATTTGATGGTGGAAAGGCACGTGGTTTAGTCGTGCAAGGAGTAAATAATCGTCTTGATATAGATGAATTTGAAACAGGATTAATGCGTATTGCGAAGGAATCATTTAGTACGAAAGATTATTTCTTTAAAGGCGGAGATACCCTAGAGGCTCAATATGTACAAATGCTTGTCAAAAGAAAGCGTACAAATGCTGAACAGAAAGAACTAGAAGACACATTAAAAAAAGATGCAGTTAAATTTCCAAACATAGGATTAAATCCAGCTTTAGGTGAAGGATCTGAAATACTAGAAGAAAAAAACAAAAAAAATCCAATATATATTTCCAATATTTTAGAGCATGATTATTATGTGAAAAACGGCGACAAAGATGAGCGTAGCGGCATTGTAGTTGGATTAGCAATGAATTCAGTTCATTATTATAATGAAGAACATGGTTACCCGCGTGAAACTACAATCTCGAATGAAAAAATGTTAGCTGAAGGGAAAAAAATGGCGCAAGAAGTCTTGAAGTTTATGCATCAAAAAGATCCTGCAACAAAAAACCTTCCGATAACATTTGCAATTTATCGTCAGGCTCCGAAGGCTTCACTTGTGCCAGGTAACTTTGTTTCTTATGCGAATGTTGAAAAAGGTAGTGAAACGGTTGAAGATTGGAAACAAATTAATGAAAAATATTATTTGTTCCCATCAGAGCAAGCGAAAACAGATAATAAACGTGAAGACCTTGCAAGAGTATCCAACTTTAAGGCAAAACTAAGCGATTATTTCCAAGGCGACTATACAGCTGTTATTGGTACTGGTATGTATAGAGATGATGAATTAAGAGAAATGAAGCTTGATATTCCTGTCCAGTTTAATGGAAAAGCTGAAATAGTTGGTTTTACACAATATGTGGCAGGGCTTGTTATGGAATACTTCCCGAATTATATGAAAGTACAAGTAACGATTAAATCTGTAGAACGCCCAGAAGCTATTATTATACGTGAAGCAAAACAAGATGAACCACTTGTGAAGATTTTAGATTAAATATGAAGGCTGTTCCTCTATGGAACAGCTTTTTTTCTTATGTAATTTTGTTATAATTTAAAATGTTGTAAAAAATAGGGGTAAGGGGTAAATCTCATGGAAGAATTAAGTTTTCAAGTCATTATTTTATTAATTGCATTCGGTTTTTTAGCAGCTTTTATTGATTCCGTTGTTGGAGGAGGAGGGTTAATTTCGCTTCCTGCGCTTATGTTTGTTGGCTTATCGCCAGCTTCGGCAATTGCAACGAATAAATTAGCGGCAACAATGGGGACGTTTACGAGTGCGATGTATTTTATTCGATCAGGAAAAGTTGATTTTAAAATTGTAGGAAAGTTAATCCCGTTAACTATTGTTGGAGCTGTTGCAGGTGCTTTAGTAGTAAAATTTATTCCACCGGATATTTTACGCCCATTAGTACTTGTAATGTTGGTATTTATTGCTATTTATATTATTGCAAAAAAGAATTGGGGAAGTGTGTCTACCTATAAGAAGATGACGCAAAGAAAAACATTAATATTTTTCTTTGCTATTTTAATGATAGGATTTTATGATGGATTTTTTGGACCAGGGACAGGGTCGTTTTTAATTTTTGCATTTTTATTAATTGGCTTGGATTTTATTCAAGCGGCAGCATCTGGAAAACTTTTGAACTTTGTTAGTAATATTGTATCTTTAATTACTTTTTTATTTTTAGATATAATTCATTTTGAATACGGTATTATCATGGGATTATCAATGATCTTAGGTGCTTATTTTGGATCGAAGTTTGCGGTTCAAAAAGGTGTTGGATATGTAAGGACTTTATTTTTATTAGTTACTATATTATTGATCGGGAAAAATGTTTTGGAATATACTCATATTTTGTAGATTCATACGCATGTATGAATCTCTTTTTTTTATTATATTTTAAAAATTTATTAATTTTTAAAATATAAGTCTAGGAATATTTGAATAAATCTAAATTATCGTGTAGAATAATGTTGTAAAATGTAAACGTTTTTCTAAGGGGAGGCTAAAAAAAATGGTAGTAGCATACAAACATGAGCCATTTACAGATTTTTCAGTGGAGGCTAACAAATTAGCGTTTGAAGAAGGTTTAAAGAAAGTAGAATCTTATCTTGGACAAGACTATCCATTAATTATTGGGGGAGAAAAAATCACTACAGAAGACAAAATTGTTTCTGTAAACCCTGCAAATAAAGAGGAACTTGTTGGTCGTGTTTCAAAAGCAAGCCGTGAGTTAGCTGAAAAAGCAATGCAAGTAGCGGATGAAACATTCCAAACTTGGAGAAAATCAAAGCCAGAAATGCGTGCAGACATTTTATTCCGTGCTGCAGCAATCGTTCGTCGCAGAAAACATGAATTCTCTGCTATTCTTGTAAAAGAAGCAGGTAAGCCATGGAATGAGGCAGATGCTGATACAGCAGAAGCAATCGACTTTATGGAATATTATGGTCGTCAAATGTTAAAATTAAAAGACGGTATTCCAGTAGAAAGCCGTCCAATTGAATATAATCGTTTCTCTTACATTCCATTAGGAGTAGGTGTTATCATTTCTCCTTGGAACTTCCCATTCGCAATTATGGCAGGTATGACAACAGCTGCTTTAGTTTCTGGTAACACAGTATTACTAAAACCAGCTAGTACAACTCCTGTAGTAGCAGCGAAATTTATGGAAGTATTAGAAGAAGCTGGATTACCAGCTGGCGTAGTAAACTTCGTTCCAGGTAACGGTTCTGAAGTTGGTGACTACTTAGTAGATCATCCTCGTACACGTTTCGTAAGCTTCACGGGATCTCGTGATGTAGGTATCCGCATCTATGAGCGTGCAGCGAAAGTAAACCCAGGACAAATTTGGTTAAAACGCGTTATCGCTGAAATGGGCGGTAAAGATACAATCGTTGTTGATAAAGAAGCAGATCTTGAATTAGCAGCTAAGTCTATCGTTGCATCAGCATTCGGATTCTCAGGACAAAAATGTTCTGCATGTTCTCGTGCAGTAATCCATGAAGATGTATATGATCATGTATTAAATCGTGCTGTTGAATTAACAAAAGAATTAACAGTTGCTAACCCAGCAGTATTAGGTACAAACATGGGTCCTGTTAATGACCAAGCTGCATTCGATAAAGTAATGAGCTATGTTGCAATTGGTAAAGAAGAAGGTAGAATCTTAGCAGGTGGCGAAGGAGACGATTCTAAAGGCTGGTTCATCCAACCAACAATCGTTGCTGACGTTGCAGAAGATGCTCGCTTAATGAAAGAAGAAATCTTCGGACCAGTAGTAGCATTCTGTAAAGCGAAAGACTTCGATCATGCACTTGCAATTGCAAATAATACGGAATACGGTTTAACAGGTGCTGTTATTACTAACAACCGTGACCATATTGAAAAAGCACGCGAAGACTTCCACGTTGGTAACTTATACTTCAACCGTGGATGTACTGGTGCAATCGTAGGTTACCAACCATTCGGTGGCTTTAACATGTCTGGTACAGACTCTAAAGCTGGTGGACCTGATTACTTAGCACTTCACATGCAAGCAAAAACTACTTCTGAAACTTTATAAGAAATAGTAGAGGAGCTCTTCACAGAATGTGAAGAGCTCCTTTTAAAATTGAAATCCTATATATTACCATCGTTCGAAGGGAATGAGCTAAAACCTATTAATAGCGGGATAAACATGTGAACAGAAATAAAATGATGAGAAAAGTTGACTTATTAGTCATATTTTTTAGTATTCATTTTGAGAATTTCCTGTATAATACAATTTGAAAGAAAATCTATGGTTCGACAAGGAACACTCCTTTCGGTTTTGCTCACTGAAAGGAGTGTTTTTTTATGTAGCTAAAAATTCTTGCGTGCTTATTACATTTGCATATACGCCATTTAAACTAGCTAAAATTGTATTGTGAATGTAAACAGCTGGTATAGTAGCGTTCTTAAAAGACAGGTCTTTTGTAGCACAAGCATCATGTATAACGGTACATTGAAAGCCAAAATCGAATGCAGCCCTTACTGTAGCATCGATACACATATGAGTCATCATCCCACATACAACGACATGTTCAATATTTAAACGTTTTAATTGCTCTAGAAGATTAGTTTCTCGGAAGCTATTTGGATAATGTTTGACTATAACTGTTTCTTCTCTAAGTGGACGTACGCTTTCGTGAATATGTACACCTTCTGTATTAGGTAGGAAAAAAGTAGCGTCATCTTTTATAGCTACGTGTTGGATATGAAAAATAGGTTCGCTGTTTGTTCTAAAGTGTTGTAATAACTGATTAGCATATTCGCTTGCTTCTATTGGATTACGCAATTCCATCTTTCCATTTGGAAAATAATCGTTTTGAATATCGATGAGTAAAAGAGCTGTTTTCATATATTTATCTTCCTCCGAGTTTCATATTCAAATAAATTTATTCAATTCGTAGAGAAGATTCTCCTGTTTAAAAATATGAGGAAGAAGAATTTTAAATAACCTTGAAAGTTACTATTTTCTTATGAATTTTCATCTGAAAATTTTAATAAAGGAATAATTAATGTTTTTCTAAAAAATGTATTGACTCTTATTATTCTGAGTTCTATAATGAGAATTAATTAAACGACAATTAAATCGATACATTCTTATCCAGAGAGGTGGAGGGACTGGCCCTACGATACCTCAGCAACGGGTTTTTTTAATACCGTGCTAACTCCAGCAAGCCATATAAAGGCTTGGAAGATGAGAAGATGTGAACGAGTACATATAAGTGCTCTCCTTCTTATCTTTATGGTTGATAAGAAGGAGAGCACTTTTTATTTTACCTCGAAAGCTCTACTTCAAGTTTTTACAGCATATAGGAGGGGAAAAAATGATTTCTTTTAACAATGTAAGTAAAGTGTATGAATCAGCTGGGCAATCTGTTCATGCGGTGGAGGATGTAACATTATCAGTTGAGAAAGGCGAAATTTTTGGCATTATTGGTTTTAGTGGCGCTGGAAAGAGTACGTTATTACGCTTAGTAAATATGTTAGAGAGACCGACGACAGGAACGATTTCAATAGATGATAAAGATATTACATCATTATCGACGAAAGAATTACGTAAACTGAGACAAAGAATTGGAATGATTTTCCAAAGTTTTAATTTATTTAATTCAAGAACAGTATTTGGAAATATTGCTTATCCATTAAAGTTAGCGAAAGTACCAAAGAATGAGATAAAAGAAAGAGTAAATGAACTGCTGAAGTTTGTAGGGTTAGAAGATAAAGCAAACTATTACCCAGAGCAGCTATCAGGTGGACAAAAGCAGCGTGTGGGCATTGCTAGAGCACTTGCGACATCGCCAGATATTCTTATATGTGATGAGGCAACATCAGCCTTAGATCCAGAAACAACGACAGAAATTCTAAACTTATTAAAGAAAGTAAATAGAGAATACAATTTAACAATTCTTCTTATTACACATGAAATGCATGTTGTGAAAGAAATTTGTCACCGTGTAGCTGTAATGGAGAAGGGAAAAGTTATTGAAGAAGGAAAACTGTTTGATGTTTTCACGCAACCAAAAACAAAGACGACTCAAAACTTTGTACGTTCTGTCATTAATGATCATTTACCGGAAAGTGTTCTAGCGAAAATTCAAAATGGTGGTCAAATTTATCGTCTAACATTTACTGGTGAGGAGACAGGACAGCCGGTACTATCATATATCGCAAAAAACTATAACGTCGATGTAAATGTACTGTACGGAAATATTATTGAACTTCAAAATGTGCTATTTGGAAATCTTCTTGTAGAGTTGCAAGGTGAGCAGAGGGAAATTCAAAAAGCATTACAACATCTAAGACTGCAAGTGCAGCTGAAGGAGGTAGAAGCTCATGCGAGTTGATTGGAGTATATTTTGGCCGCGCATACTAGATGCGACGGGGGATACCCTCTTAATGGTAATTGTAACCCTTATATTTGCTACAATTCTTGGTATACCGCTAGGTTTACTTTTATATGTAACGAGAAAAGGAAACTTTTTAGAAAATAAATGGGTCTTTTCTATTCTTAACATCATAATTAATACAATTCGTCCGGTACCATTCATTATCTTTTTAGTAGCGTTAAGTCCACTAACGAGAAGTGTTATCGGAACGACGATTGGAACAGCAGCAGCAATTTTCCCGATGACGTTAGTCGCATCAATTGGTATTGCTAGAATGGTTGAAACAAACCTTGTTTCCGTTCCGAAAGGAGTAATTGAAGCAGCGCAAGCAATGGGCGCCTCGCCAATTAGAATTGTTTTTGAAATCCTTGTACCAGAAGCGTTAGCACCATTAATCTTAGGTGTCACATTTATGACAGTTGGTTTAATTGAATTTTCTGCAGTTGCTGGGCTTGTCGGTGGTGGCGGTCTTGGTGATTTAGCAATGACATATGGTTATCAACGTTTTGATACATCAGTTATGTTCGTAACGGTCGTGTTACTTATTATTCTCGTACAGATAGCTCAAAATTTAGGGAATTACTTTGCGAAAGTCTTGTTACGCAGATCATAAAAAGGAAGAGAGGAAAAGAGAATGAAGAAAATTTTAGCATTTGCATTATCAGCGATTGTAGGAGTCTCAGCATTAAGCGGCTGCTCAAGTGGAGACACGGGTGCAGGAGCGAAAGAAAAAGTAGTTCGCGTCGGTGTAACTGGAACGGATGGAGACGCTTGGGAAATTTTGAAGAAAAAAGCTGAAAAAGAAGGGATTAAGATTAAACTGGTGGAGTTCTCCGATTACACAACGCCAAATAAAGCGTTAGCTGATGGAGATATTGAACTAAACTCATTCCAGCATATTGCGTTCTTAGAGCAATTTAAAAAGGAACATAAGTTAGATATTACAGCTGTTGGTACAACACAAATTGCACCAATGGGTTTATACTCTGAAAAATATAAGAAATCAAATGAAATCCCAGATGGTTCAGAAATTGCAATTCCAAACGATCCAACGAACCAAGCACGTGCATTAAAACTTCTTGATGCAGCTGGATTATTAAAGCTGAAAAAGGATTTTGGTCTATTTGGAGATCCAAGTGGTATTGCTGAAAATCCGAAGAAATTAAAAATTACACCGGTTATCGCACAGCAAACACCTCGTGTGTTAAAAGATGTAGCGGCATCAGTTATTAATAACGGTGTTGCTGGTCAAGCTGGATTAGATCCAGCGAAGGATCCTATTTTCTTAGAAGATCCAAAGAATGAAAATGCGAAGCCTTATATTAATATTTTCGCAGCTCGTACGAAAGATAAAGATGATCCAACACTGAAAAAAGTAATTGAATTATACCATTCAAAAGAAGTAACAGATGCAATTAAGAAAGAAACAAATGATGGTTCAATTTCAGTAGATCTTTCACTTGAGGAGCTTGAAAAAATCGTAAAATAATGATTGGGTTTAATGGACTAACAGAAGGAACCCCTCCGCTGTTAGTTCGTTCAACATATAAACTTAACAAACAAACCCTAATTCTGTACCTTCCAATTTTGTATAACGTAGAATCCAATGTTTGTTAAGTAGAGTAATGGACCAGGAGTTTTCCTGGTCTTTTTTTATGAATGAAAATAGCTAGCGAACAGTAAGGTAATCCAAATTATAATGGGATAAGAAAATAAGCTGAAAAGGAGTGTAATTACGAATTGCTTTTGATGAATTAAGTGTTTTTTGGATAAAAAAAAGAAAATAGAAAAGAGAGTAATGAAAAATGCTGATATTACGCCGGGGTTATAGGAGCGATAAATGAAAAACAAAATAATATGTTGAACAGAGTTAAAGAAGATGGCCCCTTGTATAAAAATAATCCAGCATATAGAAGACAAGAAGTTAAGTTGATATAGAAAGACGATAAGTAATACAAAGATTGTTAATACGGAAATGGCAATGAAAAATTGTTGGCTAGTTATAAGACGGATTGAAAATTGATTAGCAAGATATTGTGGCATTTGGAAAGCTTCTTCAAGGTTATGAATGAAAAATAATAAGGGAATGATCCAGAGTATAGTAGTGGAATGCTTTTTCATCAACTTACATCACTCCAATAAAGTATAGAAAGCCTAAAAAAGGCCCTCTATACAGAGATAGTTATTCAATTATGATATTTTTTAAATTAACTTCATGATGATCTCGTTCTTTCGGATAAGCAGCTAGCTCCTCTTGCAAAATATTTAATATTTGCTTAGCTGATTGCTGGATTGGATTAGGTAGCTCTTCTAATATATGCATCCCGACTTTTACTTTTGTACGAATTACCCTTCGTAGTAGTTCCTCATGCATGCACTACACCTCCAAACCGAATGTTTAGTATATCTTCTTCAAATTTTGCCCCTTGAATAGAAAGGTGTGTTAACGTTTTTGGCAATGTAATATTTCGTTTCACAGAGCCAGCTCGAATAATTAGCTCATCACCTTTTTGATTTAATGAAAGTTCACTTTTGTTTGAGAAGGGAATAGAAAGAATGAAAATATAATCATCGCCATCTTTTCTTACATATTGTGTGCGGCCGTTAAATTTCACTTCAGTAGGACAATGATCAGTTTTAAATAAAGCATCTCCTACACGCTCTAACATAGGTAAACCAACAACTTCTTGTTCAAACATTGGAGCTTCGTAAATAGGAAGTGGATCAAAACTATTTTGAATTAATGTTTTATATTTCTTTTGCGTATCTTTCCATGCTTGAAAATAAGGATCGGTGACGGTGTTAGGGATGACGCGATTAATCATAATGGCATCTACGTTATAATCGTATAAATTTAAATAAGTAAAGCTACGCTGAGCTTCTTTAATGACCATTTTTTCAGGATTTACAACGATGCGGATACTTGTTACTTCTCGGTTTGATAAAATATCTCTCATTTCTCCGAGCTGTTCAAGTGTATTTGTTAATTCGTCCATAATATCATCGGTTGGAAGAGGGACACCAAGGAGTGGTTGAGCTACAGGACGAACGACTTTTAAAACTTTTCTTTTAATAGGAAACAATTTTTCCATCCACCAGCCGAGCATGTCTGGAAAGCTTAGCATTGCTAATGTTTCTCCTGTTGGAGCACAATCAATAATGATAACATCATATGTGTTTTGTTTATAATAATCGAGTACGCGAAGTAAGCTAATTAAATCTTCCATACCAGGAAACATCGTTAATTCTTCTGTTGTAATATCATCGGCTGCTTTGGAAGTGAAGAGTAGTGTAATATATTTCTGTAATTTTCCCCATCCTTTTTCCATCTCATAAATCGTATTAATTTCTTGTGCCCACAAATTTTCACGAATTTCTAATGGATCAGAAGATAGCTTTATACCAAATGAATCTCCTAAACTATGAGCGGGATCTGTACTCATGACTAAAGTTTTTAATCCTTGTTTTGCGCTTTGAATTGCTGTTGCTGCTGAAATGCTAGTTTTTCCTACGCCGCCTTTACCTGTATACAAAATAATTCTCATCATTCATATCTCCTTTGTTTCGAATATCGAATATTACGAGTGTCGAAGTAAATGATTGAATAAAAACCCAGATAGGGTTTTATTCAATCGGAATGTTTTTCATTTTAGGTGTAGAAACTTTTTCTTCTGTTTTTTGCTGTGACGTAGCAATGTGATTCATAATCTTTTGGAAGGTTTGTAGTAAGAATGCTTTTTCTTCTTCTGACAATGCTTCTGTCACTAAGCTAAAGTAGTGGGCTGCATTTTGTTTTACTTCTTGAACGAGCATTACGCCGTTTTCTGTTAACCGAATTAATACAATACGTCGGTCGTTTTCATCACGGTAGCGCTCAATATATCCCTTTTTTACAAGGCGATTTACAACGCCCGTCGTTGTACTCATCGGTATATCAAGAAGGTCAGCAATTTTCGTCATTGTAATATCTGTATTTCGTTCCATCCAAAGTAAACAAAATACTTCTGTTTTAGAAAGTGTTAAATCTAGGCTTACCCATTCTTCAGGATAGAAAAGTTTCTTGGCGTTATCTAGCAGTAAGTCTAAAAAATGTTCATATTGCAACAATTAATTCCACTCCCGTATATTTCGAGGTTCGTAATATTTATTTTTATTTTATGTAGAATAGAAAAAATTGTCAATGATTTTAATTATTTTTTCAGATTAGACAGAAAACTTTCTTTAAAATAGTATTCTTTTATGATAGATTTATAAATATAAAACTAGAATTTACATAAAAATCCATCATGGTAAATATACTTATCTATAATGGGTATACAGCTAACGAGGGGGAGAACGATGAGAAGACGTAATACGCAAGCGTTCACATTTTTAGCATGGACTTCATTTGTTTGTGCGCTTTCAGGTATGCTAATTGGGATTTATACGTTAGATGAAACGCTTAGTGTAAAAGGATACTATTTAATTGGAACATTATTTTTAACGATGTCTTGTTTTGTATTACAAAAAACAATTCGTGATAATGAAGAAGATAACGAGAGATTTCCAAAAAATAAACCGTTAGATAAAGAGTAAATTGTAAAGAAAGGCATTTGCCTTTCTTTTTTTATGTAAAAATGGCGTAAGTACTCTGTGTTGACTTGCTTGAAGTACTGAAAATTTGGTATCATCAATAGTATTGTAGATTGAACGATATATTATGGAGGTGGCCTAGCCGTGTCAAGAATTTCCGTTGAGAATGTAAAGCACGTAGCACATTTAGCACGTCTTGCAATTACTGATCAAGAAGCAGAAAAATTTCAAAAACAACTAGATGCAATTGTTACATTTGCAGAACAGTTAAATGAATTAGATACAACAGATGTAAAACCAACAACTCATGTATTAACTATGAAAAATGTTATGCGTGAAGATGTACCAGAAAAAGGTTTACCAGTTGAAGAAGTATTAAAAAATGCACCGGATCACAAAGATAATCAAATCCGTGTTCCAGCAGTATTAGAATAGAGGAGGGGAATTTCGATGTCATTATTTGATCATTCAGTATCAGAGTTACATAAGAAGTTAAACAACAAAGAAATTTCCGTTACGGATTTAGTAGAAGAATCTTACAAACGTATTGCGGATGTTGAAGATAACGTAAAAGCCTTTCTTACATTAGATGAAGAAAATGCACGCGCAAAAGCGAAAGAATTAGATGCAAAAATCGGCGCTGAAGATAATGGTTTATTATTCGGTATGCCAATTGGTGTAAAAGATAACATTGTAACTAACGGTCTTCGTACAACTTGTGCAAGCAAAATATTAGCAAACTTCGATCCAATTTATGATGCGACAGTTGTGCAAAAGCTAAAAGCTGCTGACACAATTACAATCGGTAAATTAAACATGGACGAGTTCGCAATGGGTTCTTCAAATGAAAACTCAGGATTCTACGCTACGAAAAACCCATGGAACTTAGATTACGTTCCAGGCGGATCTAGTGGTGGTTCTGCAGCAGCTGTAGCAGCAGGAGAAGTACTATTCTCTCTAGGTTCTGATACGGGTGGTTCTATCCGTCAGCCAGCTGCATATTGCGGTGTTGTAGGTTTAAAACCAACTTACGGACGCGTATCTCGTTACGGATTAGTAGCATTCGCATCTTCACTTGACCAAATCGGACCGATTACACGTACAGTAGAAGACAATGCATACTTATTACAAGCTATTTCAGGTATTGACCGCATGGATGCAACTTCTGCAAACGTTGAAGTTGGAAACTATTTAGCTGGTTTAACAGGCGATGTTAAAGGTTTACGCATTGCTGTACCGAAAGAATACTTAGGCGAAGGTGTTGGCGAAGAAGCTCGTGAGTCAGTACTAGCTGCTTTAAAAGTATTAGAAGGTATGGGCGCAACTTGGGAGGAAGTATCTCTTCCACACTCTAAATACGCTCTAGCAACGTATTACTTACTATCTTCTTCTGAAGCATCTGCTAACCTTTCACGCTTTGATGGCGTGCGTTACGGTGTTCGTTCTGATAATGTAAATAACTTATTAGATCTTTACAAAAACACACGTAGTGAAGGTTTCGGTGATGAAGTTAAACGTCGTATTATGCTTGGTACATTTGCTCTTAGCTCTGGTTACTATGATGCATATTACAAAAAAGCACAACAAGTACGTACATTAATTAAGAACGACTTTGAAAATGTATTTGCTAACTATGATGTTATTATTGGACCAACAACACCAACTCCGGCATTTAAAGTGGGAGAAAAAGTTGATGATCCAATGACAATGTATGCAAATGACATTTTAACAATCCCAGTAAACTTAGCGGGTGTTCCAGCGATTTCTGTTCCATGTGGATTCGGTGCTAACAACATGCCACTTGGTCTACAAATCATTGGTAAACACTTCGATGAAGCGACAATTTACCGCGTTGCACATGCGTTTGAGCAAGCAACAGACTATCATACAAAAAAAGCAAGTCTGTAAGGAGGCGAGCATAGATGAATTTAGAAACAATTATTGGTTTAGAGGTTCACGTTGAGTTAAAAACAAATTCGAAAATTTTCTCTGCGAGTCCAACAGAATTCGGAGCGGAGCCAAATACACAAACAAGTGTAATTGACTTAGGATACCCAGGGGTACTTCCTACTTTAAATAAAGAAGCAGTTAACTTTGCAATGAAAGCTGCAATGGCATTAAACTGTGAAATCGCAACGGAAACAAAGTTTGACCGTAAAAACTATTTCTATCCAGATAACCCGAAAGCTTACCAAATCTCTCAATTTGATAAGCCAATTGGTGAAAATGGTTGGATTGAAATCGAAGTAGACGGTAAAAAGAAACGTATCGGTATTACACGTCTTCATTTAGAAGAAGATGCTGGTAAATCAACGCATACAGCTGATGGTTCATTAGTAGACTACAACCGTCAAGGTATGCCTTTAATCGAGATCGTATCTGAGCCAGATATGCGTACGCCAGAAGAAGCATATGCATACTTAGAGAAGTTAAAATCAATCATTCAATACACTGGTGTATCTGATTGTAAGATGGAAGAAGGTTCCTTACGTTGTGACGCGAACATTTCTCTTCGTCCAGTTGGACAAGAGAAGTTCGGTACAAAAGCGGAACTGAAAAACTTAAACTCATTCACTTACGTACAAAAAGGTCTTGAGCACGAGCAAGTGCGCCAAGAAAAAGAACTGTTATCTGGTGGTATCATCCAACAAGAAACACGTCGTTATGATGAAGCAACGAAGAAAACAATCTTAATGCGTGTGAAAGAAGGATCTGACGATTACCGTTACTTCCCGGAGCCAGACTTAGTTGAACTTTACATTGATGATGAGTGGAAAGAAGCAGTTCGAGCTTCTATTCCAGAACTTCCAGATGCACGTAAAGCTCGCTACGTTGCAGAACTAGGCTTACCAGCTTATGATGCACACGTGTTAACATTAACGAAAGAGATGTCTGATTTCTTTGAAGCAACTGTTGCAGACGGTGCTGATGCGAAATTAACATCGAACTGGTTAATGGGTGAAGTACTTGCATACTTAAACAAACAACAAAAAGAATTAAAAGACGTTGCATTAACGCCTGCTGGTTTATCTAAAATGGTTCAATTAATTGAAAAAGGTACAATTTCTTCTAAAATCGCGAAGAAAGTATTTAATGAATTAATTGAAAAAGGTGGAGACCCAGAAGAAATCGTTAAAGCGAAAGGTCTTGTTCAAATTTCTGACGAGGGTACACTTCGTAAAGTTGTAACAGAAATTCTTGATAATAATGAGCAATCTATTGAAGACTTTAAAAACGGTAAAGACCGTGCAATTGGCTTCTTAGTTGGTCAAATTATGAAAGCTACAAAAGGACAAGCAAATCCACCGCTTGTTAACAAAATCTTACTTGAAGAGATTAATAAGCGATAATAGTAGTAACTTTTAAAGATTAAGCAGAAAAACACCCGTACATGGGTGTTTTTCTAGGTTAATCAAACGTTTGTTTAAATGAGACAAAATCGTTTAAACAAACGTTTGATTAACTGTCAAAAGTGGAAAAATGTTTGTATAGCAACTATGGTATGATAGTTGCAAAAAGGTGGGAATAATGATAAATCTAAACATAGAGGTTTTTTTCATCTCATGAAATAATAGATAGTTATTATTCGTTATATGTAAATTTTTATGGAAGAATGGATAGAAATAAAGTGAAACTTTAATCAGTGGGAGGTTCATCCAACACTGATTATTAGCCCTCACCAATCGGGCATTTACTGCCCGCAAATAGCGGGATAAATTTTGGGGTCAAATAAAAAACCATTGAAATGAATATTTACTTTTGATGGACTACACGAATCGGGTTCTTACTGCCTGTTTGAGCGGGATAAAAGAAGGATAGCAAGATGAGAGGAGGTAGGCATGGGAATACTGAATAGAAGTTCAGTATGTTCTTTTTCGATACATAAAGAAATTTCCTGTGCTAATAAATGATGAAGCGAGCAAGAATTATTTATAATCCTACTTCTGGGCGTGAGCTATTTAAGAAGAGCTTACCAGAAGTATTACAAAAATTAGAACAAGCTGGCTATGAGACATCTTGTCATGCGACAACGGGTCCTGGAGACGCTACTGTCGCGGCGAGGCAAGCTGCGGATCGTAAGTTTGATGTTGTTATTGCGGCTGGTGGCGACGGTACGTTAAATGAAGTAGTAAACGGTTTAGTTGGGCATGAATTCCGTCCGAAATTTGGAATTATTCCAGTTGGAACGACAAATGACTTTGCACGTGCAATTGGTGTACCTCGTTCTATTGAAGAGGCAGCAGATATTATTTGCGAAGGAAAAACAGTGCCATTAGACCTTGGTAGAGCGAACGATACATATTTTATTAACATCGCTGGTGGCGGTCGTATTACAGAATTAACATACGAAGTACCGAGTAAGTTAAAGACAGTATTAGGGCAGCTTGCTTATTACCTAAAAGGTATCGAGATGTTACCATCATTGCATCCGACATATGTTGAAATTGAGTATGATGGAAAGTTACTACAAGAAGAAATTACGATGTTTTTAATTACGAATACTCGTTCAGTAGGTGGATTTGAAAAGGTAGCACCGTATGCATCTATTAACGATGGGTTATTTGACCTATTAGTACTGAAAAAAGGTTCTATCGCTGATTTAATTAAAGCAGCAACACAAGCACAACGTGGTGAACATATTAATAATCCAAAAGTGTTATATACACAAGCGAACCGAATTAAAGTACATTCACCAGATAAACTAATGATTAATTTAGATGGTGAGTATGGTGGAGATGCACCGATGGAATTCGAAAATATATATCATTGTTTAGAACTATTTGTTCCTGAACATCAAGAGGATGCCCTGTAAAGGCATCCTTTTTTACTTTGTTAAAATGAATTGTAAATTGGGAGTTAGTTTGATTTTTATGGTATTTTTACAATTCTTTTATTTTACATCCATACTTTATTGATACACTGGAAGAGATAAGAAATGAGAGGTAGGATGCTATGGAGAAGGTAAAAGCAATATTATTTGATAAAGATGGGACATTAATGGATTTTCATTCAATATGGATAAAAGTAGCTGAAGAACTTGTAGCTGAATGTATAAGTTTATATCATTTACCAAGTACAATGCGGCAGACCTTATTAGAAGAGATTGGTGTAGAGGGAGCATTTGTTAATCCAAGGAGTGCAATAGCTGCTGGAACAAGCCTTGATGTAGCGAAGGGGCTTTGTAATTATATTGAGTCTGCTAGAGAAGAAGAGATGCATCAGTGGGTAAGTGAGAAGTTATTTTCCCTTATGTATGAGCATCGTTCGCATATGAAAATGACCGCAGACTTACCGAAAGTGTTACAGGCATTAAAAGATAAAGGATTTATATTAGGGGTTGTCACGGCGGATGATTTCGCACCAACAGAATTATTTTTAAAACAATATAAGTTGGAGAACTTTTTTGATTATATTATAGCCTCGGATACATTCCCTGCGCAAAAACCAGATAAAAAGATTATAGAAGTGTTTTGTGAGAAATTTAATTTAGAATCATGTGAGGTTGCGGTTGTTGGAGATACGCCAACTGATTTACATTTAGCTAAAAATGGCGATTGCTATGCAATTGGGGTGCTATCTGGTACAGGAGACCGTCCAACATTAGAACCACTTGCTGATTTAGTGTTAGATTCTGTTGGAGAGTTTATTTCTCAATCGGGTGAGTTTTTCTGGGAGAAAGAAAAGTCTAATGTGTAAGGAAAATAAGTCTATAAAGACTCTTAATGAGTCTTTATAGACTTATTTTTTATGCCTGGATACAAAGAATATAGGATAAATGCTAGAAAAGAAAGTTGGCATATATTTTGCAATAAAAAGAGAAAATAATGTAAAGAAAAGGATGGGGTACGCAATGAACACAAAAAAATTTGCTAAAGTAAATGAACAAATTCCAGGACCGAAAGCGGCATCTTTATTAGAACGCCGTCAAAATATAGTACCAAAAGGAGTAAGTAACGGCATCCCAACGTTTGTACAATCTGCCAATGGTGCTCTTGTAACAGATGTTGATGGCAATCAGTACATTGATTTTGCAGGAGCAATCGGGACAATTAACGTAGGGCATTGTCATCCAACGGTTAAAGAAGCGCTCCATAAACAAGTCGATCAATACATTCATACTGGATTTAACGTCATGATGTATGAGCCATATATTGAATTAGCAGAAAAGCTTGCGGCATTGGCACCAGGAAGTTTCGATAAGCAAGTCCTGTTTTTAAATAGTGGTGCAGAAGCAGTTGAGAACGCGGTGAAAATCGCTCGTAAATATACGAAGAGACCTGGTATTATCGCATTTTCTAAAGGTTTCCACGGGCGTACATTAATGACAATGACGATGACAAGTAAAGTGAAGCCATATAAATTTGGGTTTGGTCCCTTTGCTCCAGAAGTATATAAAGCGCCATTTCCATACGAATACCGTCGCCCAGAGGGATTAACGGAAGAGCAGTATGATGATTTTATTATTGAAGAGTTTAAGAACTTCTTCATATCGGAAGTAGCACCAGAAACAATTGCAGCTGTTGTAATGGAACCTGTTCAAGGGGAAGGTGGATTTATCGTCCCAAGTAAGAAATTTGTTCAAGAAGTACGCCGCATTTGTTCAGAGAACGGCATCTTATTTGTAGCGGATGAAATACAAACAGGCTTTAGTCGTACAGGAAAATATTTTGCAATTGATCACTATGATGTCGTTCCAGATTTAATTACAGTGTCTAAATCATTAGGTGCTGGTGTACCGATAAGTGGTGTCATTGGACGTAAAGAAATTATGAATGAGTCTGCACCAGGTGAACTTGGTGGAACGTATGCAGGAAGTCCATTAGGATGTGCGGCTGCATTAGCTGTTCTCGATGTAATAGAAAATGAGAAATTAAATGATAGAGCGATAGAATTAGGAAAAGTCGTAATGAACCGATTCGAAGAGATGAAAAATAAATATCATTGCATCGGTGATGTGCGTGGGTTAGGCGCAATGTGTGCATTTGAGGTCGTTCAAGATCGTAAGACGAAAGCACCTGACAAAACGTTAACGGCTAATCTATGTGCAGAAGCAAATAAGCGTGGGTTACTGTTATTATCAGCAGGGACATATGGAAATGTTATCCGTGTGTTAATGCCTTTAGTTATTACAGATGAGCAACTTGAAGAAGGTTTAACAATAATTGAAGAATCATTGCAAGCTTGTTATGAGCAAACAAACATCGCTCGCGTTTAAAAACTGAAGTATAAATAGCAAACATTCTAGCTGACTCTATATTAAATGCAGAAAATTCACTTTATAATAAAGGTAGTGAAGTGGATCGATGGATTTGAAGTTAGGAGTGGCTAGGATGGTTGCAGAAAAGGAACGAGTGTTAATGGATTTAAAAGATGTATTTGAATATGCGTTTGACGAAATTTTTGTTACAGATGAGCAAGGGATCGTTGTACGTGTAAATAGTACATGTGAAAGGCACTACCAACTAGCTGCAGAAGAGTTAGTTGGTAAGCATGTAAAAGAACTACAAAAGGATGGAATCTTTTATCCATCAGCGACATTAGAAGTGATTGAAAAAAAGAGGCCAATTGAACTCGTTCAAACTACAAAATCAGGAGAGTATTTACACGTTCGTACAAGGCCTGTTTTTGATGATGAGGGAAATTTAAGAAGAGTGATTAGTTATTCTCGCGACCTTACTGAACTCTATCAATTACGTCAAAAGGTAGAGGAAATGGATAATCAGCTAAAAACATATAAAAAAGAATTAAGAGAAACATATGAGCATGAAGGACTTATTTTTAAAAGTCTAGCTATGCAAAAAATAGTCGATACAATCAAAAAAGTATCTGTAGTGGATAGTACTGTTCTCGTTTTAGGCGAGACTGGAGTAGGAAAAAGTCGATTAGTACGCCATTTACATGAAGTGAGTCACCGTAAGCATGAAAGTTTCTATGAAATTAATTGTGCGGCATTACCAACTAATTTAATTGAATCGGAGCTTTTTGGATATTCAGGTGGATCTTTTACAGGTGCGAATCGTGAAGGGAAAAAGGGACTATTAGAATCCGCGCATAAAGGAACTCTTTTTTTAGATGAAATCGGTGAAATGCCGCTTGAAATTCAAGCGAAGCTTTTGCAAGTATTGCAAGAAAAAACATTTCGTCCTATAGGCGGAAGAGAATTAAAAAAAGTAGATGTTCGAATTGTGGCGGCAACAAATAGAGATTTAAGCGAGATGGTGAAACAAGGAACATTTCGGAAAGATTTATACTATCGTTTGAATGTCATTCCAATTGCAATTCCCCCGCTTAGGGAAAGAACAGAAGATATTTTGCCGCTTATTTATCATTACTTGCAGCACTTTAATAAAAAGTACGGACGTGATGTGAAACTAGCGCCGAGTACGTTACAAATGTTTGTTGGATATCCGTGGGAAGGGAACAATAGAGAAATAGAGAATGTAATTGAGAGAATTGTTATTACTGTTGATGATGTTGTAACGGTAGAGGATTTGCCACTCTCTATGCAAGAGGCTGCAGTTGAACAATCGGGGCAAAGCCTTTATAAAATGCTGGAAGAGGTAGAGAGAAATATAATTCTTAAAGCGTATAAAACGTATGGATCAAGTTATAAAGTGGCTGAGTTTTTGCAAATTAGTCAATCTGCTGCTACTAGAAAAATTAAGAAGTTCATAGAGGAGGAAGAAAACATTGGATAAAAAGGCGACTTTCGTAAGTATAGATAAAAAGGCGATGTATATAAATGGTGAGTGGATTACACTACAAGAACAAATTGAAGTAAATAATCCTGCGACGAAGGAAATATTTGCAACTGTACCAAAAGGCGGAGTAACAGAGGCAAAGCAAGCTGTTGATGCTGCACATGAAGCTTTTAAAACGTGGTCTAAGTTAACGGCAGCAGATCGTGCAACGAAGTTAAAAAAGTGGTTCATGCTTATTGATGAAAATAAAGAAGAGATCGCAGCGATTATGACGAAGGAACAAGGGAAGCCGTTTGCAGAAGCGCTTGGTGAAGTAAATTATGCAAACAGTTTTGTTGAATGGTATGCAGAAGAGGGGAAACGCGTATATGGTGAAATGATTCCTGCTGCTCATCCGAATAAGCGCATTTTAGTTATGAAGCAACCAGTTGGCGTTATGGCAGCTATTACACCTTGGAACTTCCCAGCTGCTATGATTACGAGAAAGGTAGCCCCAGCGCTTGCAGCAGGCTGTACAGCCGTTGTGAAACCGGCGAGTCAAACGCCATTAACTGCATTGAAATTAGCTGAATTAGCCCATGAAGCAGACATTCCAAAGGGTGTAATCAATATCGTAACAGGTAGTGCAAAAGCAATTGCTGATACATGGATGGAAGATAGTCGCGTTCGAAAAGTATCCTTTACAGGGTCAACGGAAATCGGGAAAGAGTTAATGGCTAGTGCGGCGCAAACGATGAAAAAAGTTTCGCTTGAGTTAGGGGGCCACGCTCCGTTTATCGTAATGAATGATGCGGATTTAGATAAAGCAGTGGAAGCGGTGATTGGTTCGAAATTCCGTAACGCAGGACAAACGTGTATATGTACAAACCGAGTATTCGTTCAAGAAGAAGTATACGAAGTATTTGTAGAGAAGTTCGAAAAGGCAGTAGGGCAGTTGAAAGTAGGAGACGGTTTCGATGACGGAACGACTGTCGGGCCACTTATTGATGAGAATGCAGTTTCAAAAGTACAAGAACATATTGAAGATGCTATTCAAAAAGGTGGAACAGTTTTATATGGTGGTCAAAAGGTCGTAGAGTTAGAGGGACATTTCATTCAACCGACTGTAATTGGGTTGGCAAATGATACGATGCTTTGTATGAATGAAGAAACATTTGGGCCAGTGGCACCAGTTGCGAAATTTAAAACAGTTGATGAAGTAATCGAACGTGCAAACAATACACCATACGGTTTAGCTGCGTATATTTTCACGAAAGACATTAGCCAAGCATTCCAAATTAGTGAAGCGTTAGAGTACGGTATTATCGGTCTAAACGATGGTCTTCCATCAGTTGCACAAGCACCATTTGGTGGATTTAAAGAAAGTGGTATCGGTCGTGAAGGAGGCCATTTCGGCATCGAGGAATATTTAGAAATTAAATATATTTCATTGGGACTATAAGTAGTATACTAGAATCTCTATAAGGTAACAGAGAAGGAGATTCTAGTATGGTATATTGGCTATTATTACTTGTTACAATTATTTTTGAAGTAGCTGGAACAATTGCGATGAAACTATCAAATGGTTTAACAAAGCTCGTTCCAAGTGTACTGATTTTCGTGTTTTATGGGATTTGTTTCAGCGTGTTTGCCATCGTTGTGAAAAAGATTCATTTAAGTATTGCTTATGCTATTTGGTCTGGCGTTGGAACATTACTTATTACAATCATTAGTGTGTACTTTTTTAAAGAGCATATTAGTTTATTTCAAGCATTTTGTATTCTTTTTATTGTTTTGGGTGTCATTGGGCTTAAGGTTTCATCGGCATCATGAAAGCTATCTTTTGTAGAAGATAGCTTTTTCTATTTGTGCAGTTAACAATTAATACGACAAAATATGACAAGAAAGAGTAAAGCGTTTTGTTATGATACATATGAAATATTGTCTTATGTGGAGGAAAGAGTATGTTAAAAAAGGTAAGTCAAATTGTTTTAATTTTTGGCATAGCTTTTAGTTTAAGTGCTTGCACTGAGACTAAAGATAGTAATGAAAGTAAACAAGAAGATGTTCAAGATAAAGTGTATAAAATAGGGGAGACAGTAGACGTAGATGGTTTGCAAGTAACTATCGATTCAGTTAAATTAGGATATCCGGATTATGATGAGAATAAAAAGAAAGAGGAGATTTTGGGGATTATTTTCAAAGTGGAAAATAATAGTAAAAAGGAAATACCTTTTGCATTTTATGAATTTGAGATTACCGATAAGAAAGGTACAAGATTTAAAGAATATAATAACCCTGATAGCTTTATTAGTAAAAAGCTAGCACCAGATGAAAAAATTCAAGATATCATGCTATTTGACGTAGCGAAAGAAAATACGTATATCGCTACGTATAGACCGGAGTTTACGCATGAAAATAGAACGATAAAATTTGAATTGAGACCAAATAAATAAAGAAACACATTGGATTATCCAATGTGTTTCTTTATGGTAATAAATTTAAAACGCCCAGTTACCTTTACGGAAGATAGGCTCATGTCTGCCATCAGCAGTAATACCGTCAATATCAAGCTCAGCTGATCCAATCATGAAGTCGTTGTGTGTGATACTAGCGTTTGCGCCGTTTTCAGCAAGTTCTTCTTTAGACATTGTTTTTCCGCCAACTAAGTTAAATGCATAAGCATTTCCGATTGCAAGGTGGCAAGATGCATTTTCGTCAAATAGTGTATTGTAGAATAAAACATTTGTGTTTGAAATTGGTGAATCATGAGGTACTAAAGCTACTTCTCCTAAGAAGTGAGACCCTTCATCTGTTTCTACTAAATGTTTTAAAGCTTCTTCACCAGCTTCAGCTTTATAGTCTACGATACGCCCGTTTTCAAATGTTAACGTGAAATTATCGATAATATTACCTGCAAATACTAACGGTTTTGTACTAGAAACTTGGCCGTTTACACCTGTTTTAAGTGGCATTGTAAATACTTCTTCAGTTGGAATATTAGCCATAAATGGTACGTTCTTTTCATTTAAGCTACCAGCACCAGCCCATACATGTTTTTCTGGAAGTTCGATTGTTAAATCTGTTCCAGGACCTGTATAGTGAAGAGCTTTATAATGCTTTTCGTTTAAGTAATCCACTTTTGTATGTAATGTTTCATCATGTTCTTTCCATGCTTCTACAGGATTTTCTAAATCAGCACGAGTAGCTTTGAAAATAGCATCCCATAACTTTGCTTCTTGTTCTTCTGGCGCTACGTCAGGGAATACTTTCGCAGCCCATTCTTTCGTAGGAACAGAAATGACACACCAACTTACTTTATCTGCTTGTACGTAATCACGGTATACTTTCATTGCTTCTCCAGCTACTTTATGAGCTGTTGCAATACGCGATGCTTCTACACCTTTTAATAAATCAGGGTTTTCTGCATAGATAGACATAAATGCAGCGCCTTCTTTTGCTAATTCTTCACGAGCATGTGCTTTCCAAGATGGAAATTCAGCGAAAGCTTCTTCAGGAGCTAGATCGAACTTTAAGCGTGTTAACGTCTCATCATTCCAATCTACATATACGTGTTTTGCACCAGATTTATATGCTTTTTCTGTAACGAGGCGTACAAATTGTACAGCTTCAAGAGGTGCACTAATTGATAAAGTTTGTCCAGGTTGAATATTAACACCAACATTAACTGCAAGAGCAGCATATTTCTCTAACGTTTGTTCAAATGACATATGTATAATCTCCTTTAATTTGAAAGATTTCTTACTATATATAATACAAGAAAATTCTAAAAATATATATAAATATAAAGTAAAAAGAGAGCTCAAAATGTATTGAGCCCTTATATTTACTTAATTGAAGAAGCAAACTGCTCTACAGTCGTTGTATGGTGTATACGAACGCGCTTCATCTTTAACAATTCATCAGGTTCACCCTTCGTAATGAATTGCCCAGGCTTTGTCGTCGTCGCAAATTGATAATACTTCTTCGTTTCTGTAACAACCTTATCATCTACATGACCGAATGGATAAGCAATCGCGATAACAGGCTTACCTGTTATTTTTTCTAGTTTTTCTTTTGAACCTTTTAACTCTTCCTCATAGTTTGTAATTTTCGGTAAGTCTGCATGTGTTGCAGTATGAGATTGCACCGAGAAAATGCCGGAATCAACCATTTCTTTTATTTCAGAAGTAGACAATGCTCCTTCTACATCAACGTTATCAACAATCATATATTCTGTTGCTGCCGGTTTAAAAGTATCATCTTTTAGCTTTTGTAAAACGCGAAATGCATTCATATTATTTTTCATACCGTCATCAAATGTAACGAAAATCGGCTTATTTACTTTATTTATATCACCCCAGCGTTCAAACGTTAAAAGCGTATAACCATTGTCTTTTAAATGTTTCATTTGTGCTTCAAAGTTAGCTGGTGATACGAATAAGTCTTTAATACCTTGACCATGATAATCATCGATTGCGTGATACATAAGAACAGGAACCTTTTGTTCGAAAGTAATAGTAGATTTCGTAAGCGGGATTGTTTTCCCATCTTCTTTCATTCCTGTTGCTTCAATTTGGAACTCACCGCGTTTTCCTTCAAATTCTTTTATGTCAAAAGGAATTGTAAATTGTTTCTCCTTTTCTTTAGAAGAAAAAGATTTAGCACGTTCCTTTCCATCAGCTGTGCGCCAAATTTTATATTGTACTTCATTTAAAGAATCTTTTAAGTCTGTAATATGAATACTTGTGTTTGTAGATTCGTGTGTGATGGGAGTATAAGAAATTTTACCTTGTTCTTGTAGAGCCTCTTTTTGTATAGCTACTTCTTGAACCTTTTTCTCTTTTTTAGGTTCTTGGCTTACATTGCTAGTATTGCAGCCTGCTAGAATGGCAGACGTACATAAAGCAATTGCTGCGTATTTTCTCATAAAAATCACCTTCTATTGTGTAGTATGTTGCATATTGACATTAAAATCCCCACCGCTATAAGAGTGATGGGGATTTACCCTTGTTCATCATATCATTTGAAGAAAATGAGGGGAATATGATTTTTAGGAGGCTATTAAGGTAATAGATTAGTGACTTTGAATAGATGTATTTTTTTGTTTCTTATTAGAATTAATAATAATATAACCGACTACAAAGATAAGAGGAATAATGAAGACATAGATAGGCATTCCCCATACATAATAGCTTTTCAGCGTTAAGACTAGTAAATGTAAGAAATCGAAAATTGCGTGGGCTTTCATAATATCCTCCAATGGTTTTTTGAAAATTATAACATTTTTAACTTGTTATTTGTATAATTTGGAAAGTGATTTAAGCTAATTTTAAAGTAAGAAGAATACATATTAATATGCAATTTTGCATAAGGATATGTATTTTATTAAAATATAAAGATTTTATACTATAATGAAAACCGCTATAAAACTAAGTAAGAATAATGTATGGAGTGGAGAATAGAAATGAAATATAAAAAAATAATATATATCTTTTTCATATCGCTATTTATAGTTGGTTGTCAAAGTGAAGTGAGTAAAGCGAATAGCGTGGAAGAGTATATTCCATCGCATCTTATGAATGCGGAAGTGACGGCGGATATTATGACAATAGAATTTCCTTATGAGATAAAAGAGAAATTAGAGAAAATCGGAAATAAAATGAGCAATAGTATTACAAATAATTTAGATTGGTATTTGAAGTATGCCGAAGAAGAAATTATACCGAAAAAAACGTTTCCTTATCATCAAAACTTAGGTATTACAAAAGAAGAATATGATTTTATGATAGATAAAATGGATAATGCAGAATATATAAATACCAAAGACGGAAAACTCTTTTTTAAAAAGAAAGATCATGAAATTCAAATTCTCTCTGATGAAAATTTGAAGCTAATTAAAAATATTCGAATTGATACAGAGAAGAATACAATTAAAACTCCTTTGGGAGAATGCGAATATGAAGGTGAAATAAAGGCGTCGGATGAACAAAAAGCTACTGGTCCATGGAGTGGGAAGATGTGGACTTTAAAAAGCGATGGATTACTTTATCATTTTTCATTAGGAAAGTTAAAAAATATAAACAAATCTATCATTTACATTTCAATAAAAGGTATATATAAAGATAGGATTATCAATACAGAAGAAGCAGTTGAATTTCACTCGGTTTCATAAAGAATCAAAAAAAACACCTTACTTGTTAAAGTGAAGTGAACCCCGAAAACGGGACACCAATCAAAACACCTAAACCACTTGTTCCCTAAATTCTTTAGGGGATAGGTGGTTTAATTTTTCTTGAATTCGCACACAATTGTAG
>NZ_JBQAHZ010000035.1:0-47650 GCF_051917185.1 Bacillus cereus group sp. MYBK108-1 | reverse complement strand
AAAAATTGCGTCAATCGCTTCGCGATTTAAAACATCTTCTTTATAAAACTTAAATTGTTTTCCTGTTATTTCTTTCACTCGATTTATAGATTCTACCGAGCTATTCGAAAGATTATCCACTACTATAACTTCGTAACCGCTATTTAGTAATTCTACACATGTATGACTACCAATATATCCTGCTCCACCTGTTACAAGTATTGCCATAATTATAGTCCTCCATATTTCATTCATTATAAACTTCTCAAAGTATATCACATATTTCTTATCCTATGTTTAACATGCGAACACAGAAACTTACATTTTATCCCATAATAAATTTATAACATATACGATTCTAATCAGGTAATAAAAAAACGCCACATAATTTTTATTATGTGGCGTTTTTTTATTAAATTACATAACAATATACACTTAGAAAATGCGCAAGACTACCTAATAATACAAAAACATGAAAAATTTCATGATGCCCCATATATTTAAACTCTAACCATTTTGGCTTTGTTCCATAAATAAATCCACCAATTGTATAAAAAATGCCCCCAAGTACTAAGAAAATAATGCCTCCTGTACTTAAATTCTCAGCTAACGGTGCAAAGAATAACACAATTAACCAACCCATCGTAATATAAATTGCTGTCGATAACCATCTTGGACAATTAAACCAAAACATTTTAAATACAATGCCACAAATCGCAGTTGCATAGACTAAACAAAATAATAGTAAACCACTTGCTGAATTTAATGTAATTAAGCAAAAGGGTGCATATGTACCTGCAATTAATATAAAAATCATAGAATGATCTAGCTTCCTAAAGAAGTAAATAACACGTTCATTGGCCACAACACTATGATACACAGCTGACGCCGTATAAAGGACCATCATTCCAATACCAAACAAAATAACAGCTGTAATTGCAGCAAATGATGGCATCTTGATAGAAACTTTCACAAGCATAGCTAATAAGGCAATAAATGATAATATTGCTCCACCTAAGTGAGTAAATGCATTAACCGGTTCCCTTACATAAGCATTCATAATAACACCCCTCATATAATTACATGTAGTTTTGATAACTACATGTAATTATATACACATTTCTTTTTAAGGTCAACATTTACAATTCATTTGTTTCGTAATACCATATTTAAAGATATATTAAACATTAAGTTCCACTAAGTTATAAAAGTGAGGGATTCTACGTGGAAAATATAAATGAATTACTTGAGACATTGCATTTAGAAAAAAACATTAAACTTGAGGATATTCCAAATGTTGACTTATATGTAGATCAAGTTGTTCAACTATTTGAGAATACTTATGCAGATACAACGAGAACTGATGATGAAAAAGTATTAACTAAAACCATGATTAATAATTACGCAAAAGGAAAACTATTTATCCCCATCAAAAATAAAAAGTATTCAAAAGAGCATATGATTTTAATTAGCCTAATTTATCAATTAAAGGGAGCTCTCTCCATTAACGATATAAAAAGTTCATTAGAAACTATAAATGACTCCTTATTAAATGATGATTCATTCGAATTAAATACGTTATACAAAAATTATCTTGCTCTTACTGAAAGCAATGTCGAAAGCTTTAAACAAGACGTAAATAACCGTGTTACAGAAGTAAATGAGATTTCTTCCTTAGAAGATACAAAGCTAGAAAAATTTCTACTACTAACATCCTTCGTGACTATGAGTAATATGTATAGACGTTTAGCGGAGCAACTAGTGGATGATTTAAAAGAATCATAAATAAAAAACTATCCACCTATTAAAGTGGATAGTTTTTTATTTACTTAATTGCTTCATGAACTTTTAGTTGTTTCCCTTTAATCGTTGTAGTCTTCATGACTTTCAAGACGAGTGGTCCTTTTCCATTTAATATTTCAACATAAGAAACATTATCTTGTATCGTAATAATACCTATATCTTCTGCTGTAACACCTTTAATTTTAGCAATTGTACCGACGAAATCTACCGCCCTAATTTTCTTTTTCTTCCCGCCATTAAAGTACAGCTTCATAATGCCTTTGTTGATGTCTGCATTTTTATCTTTCTTTATAATTGGTTTAGCATGTATCTTTTCTTCAAATGCAGCTTTCTCTTTCATAACTTCTTCTTTTGAAGGTCCAATTGCCTTTGGAATTTCAAATCCAATATACTCCTCAATCTCTTCTAAAAATCTATTTTCATATGGTGTTATAAATGTAATAGCTTTTCCACTATTTCCAGCTCGTCCCGTTCTTCCAGTACGATGTACATAGCTTTCTTTTTCAAGTGGAATATCATAATTAATAACATGTGTAATATTATCAATATCAATTCCTCTCGCAGCTACATCTGTTGCTACTAAATAACGGAATTTTCCTTTTCTAAAATCATCCATGACTTCAAAACGATCTTCTTGTACCATACCACCATGTATTTTGTCACAGGGATAGTTAGCTCGTTTTAATTGTCTATATACATGATCTACATTTTCTTGTGTACGGCAGAAAATAATACAGCTATCAGGATTCTCAATCGTTGTTACATCTTTAAGTAGTGAAAGCTTCTCGTCTTCTATCACCTCAAAAAGAGTATGTTCAATTTTATCCGTCGTAATCCCAGCCGCTTTAATTTCAATATGAGTTGGTGAATTCATATATGTACGAGACAATTTCTCAACATCTTCTGGAAGTGTTGCTGAAAATAACATCGTCATTCTTTTTGTAGGTAATTCATCAATAATTGCCTCTACTTGATCGATAAAGCCCATATTTAGCATCTCATCTGCTTCATCAATAACTAAATACTTCAAACAATCTAAAGAAAGGGTACCCTTCTCAATATGATCCAACACACGACCAGGAGTCCCAACTACAATATGTGTCTTTTGCTTTAATTCTAATTTTTGACGTGCAAATGGAGATTTCCCATAAACTGCCGCAGCCTTAATCCTTTTGAATCGACCTATATTTGTAATATCTTCTTTTACCTGTACCGCAAGCTCTCTCGTTGGTGTTAAAACTAATGCTTGTGGTTTATTCTCTTCCCACTCCACCATTTCACAAAGTGGAATACCAAATGAAGCTGTTTTTCCACTTCCAGTCTGGGACTTCACAACAAGATCCTTCTTTTGTAATGCAACTGGAATAACCTCACCTTGTACTTCTGTTGGATGATCATACCCTAACCCAGTAAGTGCCCTTACAATTTCCTTACTTAATTTATAATCAGAAAAACTTTTTTTACTCATATATTAACCTCATTTTATTCTGTATTATTTTCTTTTTTATCTTTTGTATACGTTACTATCACCCTACTTATTATACTTGAAACCTCACATAAAAGGTGAATCATGCCAGATTCATCTTTTTATATAGAAATAAACCTTTTCATTTCATATATTGTTCAACTACTTGATAACATCTTTTGCTCGTATTGTTAGCATTAACCTTTTTATAGTATCCTACATCCAATCAAAAAAATAAAAAGAATACATACAACCTTGTATAATTATCTTAATTTTTCAACCCTTCCCATAAACGAACAATAAAAACAAAAAAATGTTTTAAATTCGTTTTTAACGTTTTTTTTCAGATGTAAAATCTACTTTTTTAAAAAATGTTAAGAAATCCTTTGACTTCTTAATAAAAATAATGTAAATTATCCTATGGACGAACATTTTTGATTAATAAAAATAAAATATTCGTATTTTAGGGGTGTAAATGATGGAAAACGTATTTGACTATGAAGATATTCAATTAATTCCTGCAAAATGTATTGTAAATAGCCGCTCTGAATGTGATACAACTGTCACTTTAGGAAAACATAAATTTAAATTACCTGTCGTGCCTGCAAATATGCAAACGATTATTGATGAAAGAATTGCAACTTATTTAGCTGAGAACAACTACTTTTATATCATGCATCGTTTCCAACCAGAGAAACGAATCTCATTCATTAGAGATATGCAATCACGTGGATTAATCGCTTCTATCAGCGTTGGTGTAAAAGAGGACGAATATGAATTCGTACAACAATTAGCTGCTGAGCAACTTACACCTGAATATATCACGATTGATATCGCACACGGTCATTCTAATGCTGTGATCAACATGATTCAACATATTAAAAAACATTTACCAGAGAGCTTCGTTATCGCTGGAAACGTTGGAACTCCAGAAGCGGTAAGAGAATTAGAAAATGCTGGTGCCGATGCAACAAAAGTTGGTATTGGACCTGGTAAAGTTTGTATTACTAAAATTAAAACAGGCTTCGGAACTGGTGGTTGGCAGCTAGCTGCACTTCGCTGGTGTGCAAAAGCTGCAAGTAAGCCAATTATCGCTGATGGTGGTATTCGTACACACGGCGACGTAGCTAAATCTATTCGCTTTGGGGCAACTATGGTCATGATCGGTTCTCTATTTGCTGGTCACGAAGAGTCTCCAGGGGAAACAATTGAAAGAGATGGAAAACTTTATAAAGAATACTTCGGTTCTGCTTCTGAATTCCAAAAGGGTGAGAAGAAAAACGTTGAAGGTAAGAAAATGTTCGTTGAGCATAAAGGTTCTTTAGAAGATACGTTAATCGAAATGGAACAAGATCTTCAATCTTCTATCTCTTACGCTGGCGGAACAAAATTAGACGCTATTCGTACTGTAGATTATGTTGTCGTGAAAAACTCGATTTTCAATGGTGACAAAGTATATTAATTCTTAAATTAACTCGAAGGACAAGCATTTTCATGCTTGTCCTTCTTTTTTGTATATGAAAATGTAAAATATTTTAATTTAACTAAATTTTCTAGTATTATGTGTTTAGATAGTCTTAATAAGGGGGAGATACGACTTGAAAAATGTAATAGAAAATCGCCTTAATCGCGCAGAGGTACCCGCTGAACTAACATGGGATTTATCCGATTTGTATAATTCTGATGCCGAATGGCATACTGCATTAAACGCATTGGAAAATGATATACAGAAACTTGATTCATTTAAAGGGCATTTACATACTAGCTCCCACACTTTATTAAATTGCCTACTTTTAGAAGAAGAGCTTTTAATGACGTTAACAAAACTGTACTCATATGCAAATTTAAAAGAAGCTACTGATCGTACAAATCCAAGTATTCAAGCGAACTCTTCCAAAATTTCTGCTTTATGGACGAAAGTACATACTGCACTATCCTTTATTCATAATGAAATCCTCTCATTCGACGAAGGAACAATTGAAAGATGTTTAACTGAAGAAACAAAACTCGAACCTTTCCGTAAATCTTTACTAGAAATACTACAAAAAAGACAGCACACACTCTCTCCTGAAACAGAAGAAGCACTTGCTGCACTTGGCGAAGTTCATAGTTCTCCATACAAAATTTACGGCATGACTAAATTGGCCGATATGGATTTCACTTCTATACAAGACGAACAAGGAAACGAACTTCCTGTTTCATTCTCATTATTTGAAAGCAAATATGAATTTTCTCCAAGCACATATATACGTCGAAAAGCATATTCATCATTTGTTTCCACACTAAAACGATATAAAAATACAATTGCCACAACATATGCTACTGAAGTAAAAAAACAAGTAACACTTTCTCGTTTACGTAAATATGAATCCGTTACTCATATGCTATTAGAACCACAAAAGGTTCCACTTGAAATGTATAACAACCAACTTGATATTATTTATAAAGAACTAGCACCTCATATGCGCCGTTTTGCAGATTTAAAAAAGAGAGTATTAGGACTCGATCAAATGCTTTTCTGTGACTTACATGCACCTTTAGATCCCGAATTTAATCCGGCGATTACTTATGAAGAAGCAGGCACGCTCATTCAAGATTCTTTAAAAGTATTAGGCGATGAATATAGTTCCATAATCCAAAAAGGATTCAAAGAAAGATGGGTAGATCTTGCAGATAACGTAGGCAAATCAACAGGGGCATTTTGCTCAAGTCCATACGGCTCTCATCCCTATATTTTAATTACATGGCAAAATACGATGCGTGGATGCTTTACATTAGCACATGAATTTGGACATGCTGGTCATTTCTATTTAGCAAATAAAAACCAACGTATCATGAACGTACGCCCATCTATGTACTTTGTTGAAGCACCATCAACCATGAATGAATTACTATTAGCTCAGCATTTACTAGCGACTACTGACGATAAGAGAATGCGCAGATGGGTCATTCTACAACTACTTGGCACATATTATCACAACTTTGTTACTCATTTACTTGAGGGTGAATATCAACGTAGAGTATATGCTCTAGCAGAAAAAGGACAGGCCCTTACAGCTACAACTTTAACTGAAATTAAAACAAATGTCCTTTCGACATTCTGGGGAGATTCTGTAGAAATCGATGAAGGTGCGGGCTTAACTTGGATGCGTCAGCCTCATTATTATATGGGTCTATATGCTTATACATATTCCGCAGGCCTCACTGCATCCACTGCAGTAGCTCAAATGATTAAAGAGGAAGGACAACCTGCTATTGATCGCTGGTTAGATGTGCTTCGTGCTGGTGGTACAATGAAACCACTTGAACTAATGAAACATGCCGGAGTAGATATGTCAAAACCAGATGCAATCCGTAAAGCTGTTTCTTACGTTGGTTCATTAATTGATGAATTAGAGCATTCTTATCAAGAATAAAAAAATAAGCCCTCGCTTTAATGAGGGCTTATTTCATATTTACTTCCCAAAACGTTTGCGATATCCACATTTCCTGCAAAGTTCTTCAACCGCAACTCTTTTCGAAAATCCATCGACAATGTTTGTTGCCCTTTCACCTTCAATAATGTTAGAAAATGAATCATTATTAATATTCCCAAGGTTAATAATCCCTTCACCATCTAAACAACAAGGAATAACTGTTCCATTCGCTAAAATACCCGCTTGATTACGAAGTCCATGACAGAATCCTTTCCCATCATCCTCTTCCTCATGTAATGCTGGCCACTGGAATTCATAGTCTTGATTAATAAAGACACGTTCTGCAATTTTTATACCTTTTCCTGGTGTAAGCTTCTCTTCAATTTGATAAGCTAGATCAAATTCATTTTCAATTATAGATAATAACTCTCTATTTTTCTGGATTTCAGCATTTGTTTTATTATCCTGAGTTAAATTCCATAACCTTAACGATACAATTAAATCTGATTGACTTGTCGCTTCCCTAATGAAGGAAAGTATACTCCTTACATAGCCCTCTTTATCTTGCGAACCTGGATGTCCATCAAAACTATGCAGTGAAAAATTCATTTGTCTTAACGCAGGCTTATTTAACAGCCTATGTCTTCTCTTATTAATTAACGTTCCGTTCGTTGTAATATTAACTTTAAATCCTTTTTCATGACTTAAGTCTAATAGTTGATCTATTTTCGGATGGAGCAACGGCTCACCCTTCACGTGCAAATAAATGTAGTCTGTGTGAGGTTTAATTTGGTCTAATCTTTTAGCAAAATCCTCCACAGAAATGAATTGCTTCTGCCTTTCCGTCGGCGGACAAAAGCTACACGCAAGATTACATACACTCGTAATCTCCAAGTAAAACTTCTTAAACTTCTTCACCTTTAATTCCTCACTTCTCTAACTACTTATACTTTTTCCTCTTCATATTACAGCATATTTTTATGGAAATAGAAACATACTTATTTTAGGAAATCTACACACCATCTAATAATATTTAAAAGACCATCGGTAATTTTTGTCCAATGGTCTTTTTATCCTTTTATATACAAAGAATAAATTTATTTATGATACGGCTCATCGTAACTATTCTAAATAAGGTTATTTTTTATTATTTTCATAATTAAATTTAACAAAAAAGGTAGTGCCTTCCGATCCTGTTTGAATTTCTATTTTTGCATTATGGCGGGCAGCAATGGCATAACATACACCTAACCCCAATCCAGTTCCATTATCTTTGGTCGTGTAAAACGGCGTACCCAGTTTCTCTAATACTTCAGGCCTGATACCTTTTCCTTGATCCCGCACTGCAAGCACCACACAATTTTGACCTTCCTTGTAAGTGCTAATGGTTAGAACTTTCCCTGTATTCATCGCTTCTAAGCCATTACGATATAGATTCATTAATAATTGCCGTATCTCATTACGATTTAAAAGTAATTCTGGAATGTCATTTGTATCGACTTGAATATATTTATTTTGATTGTACGTATCAATCTTTATTAAAGGAATAATATCGCGGATAATTGAATTTAAATCTAACATCTGCAAATCCAATTTCCTTGTATTACCCATTGAGAGAAATTCAGTAATAATAGAATTGGCACGGTTAAGTTCTTCAATCATTAAATGAAAGTACTTATTATGTTTCTCATAGGTATTCTCTTCTTTTAATAACTGTAAAAATCCCAGTACTGTTGTCATTGGATTTCTAATTTCATGGCTGATACCTGCTGCCATTTGCCCTATTAAATCTATATTGGATAATCTTTTCAATTCCTGTTCATATTTCTTTTTTTCCGTTATGTTTTTAAAAATACAACAAATACCATCATCATATGGGTATGCAATAACTTCGTGCCAATATTCATCTGCAGTAGAAAGAAATTCGAAATGAACTGTAGTTCGCTCTGACATCGCACGATGAAATTCCTTATACATAACTGTTTCAATTTCACTCGGGAAAACATTCCATATATTCTTTCCTAATACATCTTTTGCTGTTTTTCTTTTCGGAAAATATTGGTGCTTATTTACGTACGTAAATTCCCATTTATTATTTAAAATAAAAAATCCATCCGTAATACATTCAATCACACTTGTAACTTTTTCATTAGCAGCAGCTAGCTCTCTCGTTCGCTCTTCCACTATGCTCTCTAGTTGATCCATATACAACAAATTCGAAAACGTAGGGGCTGTGGCATCAACGATAGATTTTGCTAGTTGAAGTTGGGAATCATCATAATTGTGAGCTTTTCCTTCTTTGCCAACGACGATTACCCCTAATACTTCTCCCATTGAAACCAATGGAATCATCAATAGACCCTTACTATCTATATTTTTTGTTTGAATAACCTCTTGGATCTTGGCTTCATAGCTTTTCTCTGTCCAATCCGCTTCTGTCCAATGACAGTCCTTACTTAATTTCGTTGTTTTAATTGTTGTTTTGTCTAGCGGATCTAGAAGATGAGCAGTCATATTTTTACTCTCTAAAATCTGTTCTAGGTAAAAAAAGCATTTATCAAAACTCTCCTGTATCGAGGAACACATCGATAAATCACGTGTAACATTTAGTAACAGTTGTTTCTCAGCAATAAGGTTTTCCTTTTGTTTTAAATTATTTGCGTTTTGAATTGCAACCGCAGCCATATTTACATAAGCTTCAACACTTTGAATTTCTGAATCTGTTAAGTTCATCGGAATTCCATAATCAAATAAAAAAACCAGACCAAATAACTCTTGCCCAAATGAGATAGGCAGAGCTAATAAGGACTTAATTTTGAATGCATTAACCGGTCTCGGATCTGGTCGATGATCCTTTGAGGTATCAGGAATATAGATGGTTCTTTTCGTTTCAATAACTTCTTTTGCCAGTAAGTCTATTTCAGGATCAATTACTTGAGTATCGAGCGTTACACCATTTATAGTCTCTGGTTTTCCTGCAAACCCTCTAAATGTTCCATCTTCCTGGGGTAAATAAATTCCAACAGCGTCGCACCTAACAATCTCCTCTGATATCGCCATTGTCACACGCTGCAATACGTCACGTAGTTCTAATTTCGTATTTATTATTTTTGTTATATTCGCGAGCCTAGAATATCTCGTCTGATCACTTACCATTCACATAGCCTCCAGTTATAGGCATAATAAAATAAATATGATAATATCAGTGTTTTATATAGAATACATCACTTATGATACGGTTCACCACGATTAATCCGAAACGCTCTATACACTTGCTCAAGCAACACTAATCGCATTAATTGGTGTGGTAATGTCATCTTTGAAAAAGAGAGTGATTCATTTGAACGCTTCATCACTTCTGAGCTTAGTCCAAGTGATCCACCAATTACAAATGCGACTTTACTCTTTCCGTATGTAGCAAGGCGATCTAGACTTATCGCGAATTCTTCTGATGACTTTTGCTTTCCTTCTATAGCTAATGCAATCACATGCGTGTCATCCGAAATTTTATCCAGTATACGTATACCTTCTTTTTCCTTTACAATTAACATTTCTGCTTCACTTAAATTTTCTGGCGCCTTTTCATCAGGCAATTCAATTACTTCTACTTTTGCGTATGCAGATAATCGTTTTAAGTATTCTGCTATACCTTGTTTCAAATATTTTTCTTTTAATTTCCCAATTGAAATAATCGAGATATTCACACGTATCCTCCACCTTACAAACATGTTATCCACAAAACTTATCCACATATCCACAAATACTACCCACATATTGTGTGAGAATCTGTGTTCGATACAACATATGTCGCCTCATTTTGACAAAATTCACATGTTTTTTTCTCTTTTTCCGGGTTATCCACATTGTTGATAACTGGCGCAACTTCACACTCATCCACAATAATATCTAACGCTAATTCAACATGCTCTAAACAACAAGGTAAATTCATTTTCTTCACCTCACTTTTCTACAATAGAAAACAGGAGGTAGGCCCTCCTGTTTTTAATACTTTTGAATGCCTAATTTCACTGTTGTTGTTACTCTTTTTGTGCCACGATAAAACGTAAGAGTCATTTTATCATTAATTTCCTTATCATATAAGGCCGTACGGAATCCAATAATATCGCGAATCGGTTTTCCATCTACCGCCACAATAACATCATGTTCTCTTAAACCAGCATCCGCACCTGGCGAAGGACTTTTCACATCCAAAATACAAACTCCCTCTGTTACAGTACCTGGTAAATGTAATGTTTTTGACCAATAATAGTTTGGAATTTCATTTAATGACCTAAGTTCAATCCCAACATATGGTCTTCTTACTTTTCCATACTTCTCAAGTTCATTCATAATCGGAACAGCTCTAGTCACCGGAATAGCAAGGCCGATTCCTTCTACTTCTTTTGCAGCAATTTTCATTGAATTAATACCAATTAATTGTCCTGCTGCATTTACAAGCGCACCGCCACTATTCCCCGGATTAATCGCTGCATCTGTTTGTAACACTTCTACTTGCCAATCATAATGTCCATCTTGATCTAAATCTACAGGGACAATACGTTCATTAGCTGAAATAATACCTTGTGTAACTGTTCCAGAAAATTGCAGTCCAAGCGGGTTTCCAATCGCAATAACTGGCTCTCCTCTGCGAACAGTATTAGAATCGCCAATTTCAATTATTTTTTTCACATGCTTTGCATCTATTTCTAATACAGCTAAGTCTGTGACTACATCGGTTCCTAATACTTTTCCAGGAACCTTCTTACCGTCACTTAGACTTACTTCAATACGATTCGCTCCAGCTACAACATGATTATTCGTTACAATATAAGCTTGACCATCTGTCTTTTTATAAATTACTCCTGATCCTGTACCGGCCTCTGAATCTGCCTCTGAAAAGTTATCTCGTTGAATGTTAATAACACCCACAACAGCTTCAGATGCACGATCAACAGCATCTACAAAGCTAATCTGTTTAATCCCTTGAGCTTCGGCCATATTACTTCCGCTTGCTTCAGCTTGCGGAAGCGTATCAGCAGAATTTGAAAATAAAGGCGCTCCAAACGCGAATAAAGAAGCTCCTACAATTGTTCCCGCTATACTAGAAAGAACTATACCTTTGTGCTTCTTTTTTCCTGCACGTTTCATACGATAATTTTCTTCATCAATAAAGGACATATTTGTTCACCTATCTTCCTGAAAACAACTATATTCACCTTTATTGTTTACTAAAATGAAGAATTATACGTATTGAATTTTTGTAGGCATTTTTGGATCTGTATCGTGAATTTCAAAGGATTCACCCACTCCAAATCCTTTTTCCTCTAGTACTTGTGATACTGACATACGCGCTAGTTCTTTCATGTTATTATCTAAGCTTAAATGGGCTAAATAAATATGCTTTGTCTCATCTGTAATTACATCTGCCATCGCTAATGCAGCATCCTCATTACAAACATGCCCAACGTCACTTAAAATACGTCGTTTAATGCTCCATGGATAACGTCCCATACGAAGCATTTCTACATCATGATTACTTTCAAATACGAAAGCATTAGCTCCCTTAATAACGCCTTTCATACGGTCACTTACGTATCCCGTATCTGTAATAAGCGCTAACTTCCTATTATTGTTATGGAAAGCATAAAACATCGGTTCTGCCGCATCATGAGAAACTCCAAATGACTCGACTTCAATATCACCAAAGGTTTTCACATCACCAACTGAGAAAATAAACTTTTGTTCAGTTGGGATATTTCCTATTAAATGTTCCATTGCATTCCATGTTTTCTCATTCGCATAAACAGGTAAATCATATTTACGTGCCAGTACACCTAAACCTTTAATATGATCACTATGCTCATGCGTTACAAGAATACCTGATACATCATTTATATTCAGTTCTGCTTGTTTAAATAAAGCCTCTGTTGCTTTACCACTTAAACCTGCGTCGACTAGTAATTTTTTTTCATCGGTTCCTACGTATAGCATATTTCCTGTACTTCCACTTGCAAGTACGCTAAAATGCAACCCCATTCTTTCTCACTCCAGTATGTTCATCAACCACTTGATTTTCCTTTTCTCCTAATTCCATAACTTGTCCTTCAATTGCATTCACAAAGAAGTCCTGCTTCTGCTCCGTTTTCAAATTCCACGTTGGAGCCAGTACTTGGTTATTAGAAGTAGATGCGGTAAGAGTGGCATAACCAATTTGCGCTTCTTTAACATGCGTATTTCCATGAATTTTATTTTTTAAATACAAATTTTCTAAAGCTGTTTGAGCCGTAATAATTTCTTGCTCTTTCGTTTTTTCACCTTCGCCCATTTCTTTTAAATCAGTTAGCATTGTCTGCGTATATGAAACAAGTTCATTTTTTTCATTTAATTCCACAACAATCATCGCCTGATTATTATAGAAAATAGGCTTATCTTTATATTTTTGGAAGAAATAAATTTTAGAGTCTTTCACCGCTCCAAATTCATACTTTTGTCCATCCAATACATAGTTCTTCAAAAATTCATTATACTTATCTTTTGATAATGATTTCGTATTTAAAAAAGGCTCTTTTAGCTTACTTTCTATCTTGTACATATTTTGTATATGCACCGTTTGATTTTTCAAAGACTGTATATCTTCTTCTTTAAAGGCTTTATTTTCCGCTCTAATAAATGACTCTTTTTTCGGTTCTTTAGGGATATTTCCCATCGTAATTTTGTTTGCTTTTAATTCTTGATCTATCTTTGTTTCTGCAATAAGCTCCAATTGATTACTATCTTGCTTTTGAATGAATTGGAAAATGAGAAAGAGGTCCAAAACAAAAAAGGTCACAATAAATATGGTTTTAATCCGATCCCAATCCATTTAGTCCTCCCTCACTCCACTCATAGATTTTCTGTTTACCTGTTTCATCTTCAACAAGCTTTACATACCAAATTGGTTGTAATCGAACTACTTGTCCATCTAGTGATAACTTGTATCCAATACCAATATCCTTAATTACTTGTTTCTTTATCTCTGGATTATTTTCTAGGGATGCTATTACAACATGCCCTGACGGAAGAGTAACCTTCTGTTCTATACCTTTAGTATTTAAAGACAGCAACGGTCTTTCATATTCCATTACTTCTTCTGATCCCCATATTTGTCTCAATTCAGCTAATCCATCTTCATTGAATACTGAATATCCATCTTCATTTAAACGAAATACTGTCTCTCCTTTATTCATATAGTCCAAACGATATGAATCCAAACTTCCACTGTGACCACTTACGAATTCAAAGCTTTTTTGTAAAAGCATTAAATTATCTATCGTTTTCTCAGTTAAGACAGAAGAGTTTTTATACTTTAGCATGTGACGATCGTTTTCAATTTCCATGGATCTAATACCATCTGTAAATGTTTCTTTCGACATCTCGGTAATCGGACTTAAATAACGAGGATCACTAAACAGAGCATTCTTAAACGTATCAACTGCTAAATTAGATGAAATATATGTTATATTGTTTAACTCTGTCGTTCCATCTGGTAAAAATAACTTTTTCATATCATTAAGTTGATAATCAAAATAAGGCTTTGCTGATACTATAAATTGATTTTGGGCATTTACAATATCTTTTAAATACACGCCACTTAATTTTGCCTCGTATATTTTAAAGTTATCACCATCAGAAACAAAGTTAATTTTAATTTCTTGATCCTTACTTCGAGAAGGATCGAGGAGAATACGATTAAAATGTTTAGGCTTATCTGTACTCTTCTCTTTCATGTTAAACATGGATTTTACTGCATCAAATGGGATATCGGTAGGGAAAACAAGTTCAACTTTCCCTTCACCATGCACATATGAAAGGAAATCACCCTTAGTGATTGATATCTCTTTAAAATCATGTAGTTCCCCTACTTCCAGAGGCTTATAGATTGATTCTATATCTGCCTCTCTTCTGCTCCCATAATGATTTTTATCTTTATGCACGATGATAGAAGTAGGACGGACAACATCGGAAATTTTAGTTTGGTTCATTCCTTCATTTCCCTGCACAAATTTCGCGTTTTGCATGGATGTAGAATCTGGCACATACGTCCATAGGTTAAAAGTAAGAAATAGGCTAATTACAACTAGGTTAATTAAAACTATTGTTTTAAAGTTTTCCATACTCATTCCCAATCGTCCTCTTCATCTGCTGCCATTGGTAACGTGAAATAAATAGTTGTCCCTTTTCCTTCTTCACTCTTCGCCCAAATAGAGCCACCATGTGCCTCAATCATTTCTTTTGCAATTGCTAATCCAAGCCCAGTACCACCCATTTGTCTTGAACGAGCTTTATCTACGCGATAAAAACGTTCAAAGATTTTATCAACGTTTTCTTTTGGAATACCCATTCCTTGGTCACTTACACTAATTTCTAATAAATCACCGCGATCACGTAAACGATATGTTACTGTTCCACCTTCTGGTGAATACTTTAATGCGTTAGAAATAATGTTATACAGCACTTGAGTAATTTTGTCAGTATCCATATCAATAAATCTAGATTTCTTAGAGAAAGATCGTTTGAAACTTACATTTTGCTCTTTAGACATTTCAAAGCGATCAATAATATTATTAAAGAAATCAGTAAAGTCGACCCATTCTTTCATTAAACGATGCTCTGTACTATCAAGTTTAGATAGCTGTAACAACGCATTTACAAGTCTAATCATTCTTTCTGTTTCTTCTTGTGTAACCGTTAAAAATTGTGGTGCAATATTTGGATCCTGCCATGCTCCATCTGTAAGTGCCTCTAAATAACTGCGCATCGTCGTTAATGGCGTCCTTAATTCATGAGAGACATTCGCCACAAACTCACGGCGTTCCCGTTCTATACGCTCCTGCTCTGTTACATCATATAGTACAGCAATTAAGCCGTTTGCCTTCCCTGTTTCTTTTTGAATAACAGAGAAACTAGCACGTAAAATATATGGTTCGTTTCTCGTACTAAAATCTAATAAAACAGAATCTGGCTCTTCATATAAATGATCGAGCGTAAATTCTTCCTGTATCCCTAATACCTCTAAAACAGATTGATCGAGCGCTGTTTCACGAGAAACATTTAACATCTTTTCCGCAGGATCATTTAGTAAAATAATATCCCCTTTTCGGTCAGTAGCAATTACTCCATCTGTCATATGTGATAAAACAGATGATAATTTACGCCTTTCACTTTCTGTAGAAGAACGAGCTTGTTGTAATTTTTTTGATAAATTATTGAAGGATAATGCCAGTTGTCCAATTTCATCATGGCTATGCACTTTTACTTTTCTCGAATAATTTCCTTTTGCCATTTCGATTGCTTGTCTCCGCATATCTGAAATTGGTCTTGTAATTGTTTGAGCCAATAAAATCCCAAGTACGGCCGTTACTAATAAAGCAATTACTGTTCCCGTAGCAAAAATTTGATTTATATCCTTCATTTGTTTATATACATCTTCCATAGATGCCACAATGTAAATAACACCAAGCGCATCCTTACCGTTATCATCTAGAATCGGAGTAAGCATAACTTGAACACGATGACCTGTACTACCATCCTTCTCAATTTTCACTTCCGGCTTTTTTTGTACTAACACTCGCTGAACAGCTATATCAGTTGATGTTCGATTCACCTTATTCTGCTTTGATTCATCTGAAATAGCCAGTAACTTTCTGTGCGAATCAAATACACTTACCTCTTGTATAACTTTCTTCTGATCAGAGGCAAATTTTCGAATTGAAGTTTTAATCGTTTCATCTGTTGACTCTGTTTCTGCTTTTGTATAACTTTTTTTAAACTCTTGCTTCAAATTATATGATAATAAGTTTGTTTGCTGCGTTAAAGAATCCCTAAAACCTTGTACTAAGCTCTTCTCTAATTCCCTTACGAAATATACTCCAATAACTTGCATCGCTATTAATATTAATAGCATATATATAAGCACAAATTTTAAATGAATAGATTGAAAAAAACCAACTTTCTTCATATACTATTCCTGCTCTGGGTCACGCAAGTAATACCCTACTCCACGTCTAGTTACAATTAAAGTAGGATGGCTTGGATTATCTTCAATTTTTTCACGCAAACGACGTACTGTAACGTCTACTGTGCGCACATCTCCAAAATAGTCATAACCCCAAACTGTTTGTAATAAATGTTCGCGTGTCATAACTTGTCCTAAATGTTTCGCTAAATAATGTAGCAACTCAAATTCACGATGTGTAAGCTCGATATTTTCCTCGCGCTTCGTTACACTATATGCATTTGGATTGATCACAATTGGTCCAATAACCATTTCTGTATTTTCTTCTTTTTCCGCAGCACCACCTTGTTGATGGCGGCGTAAATTCGCCTTCACACGAGCAAGCAATTCCCTCGTACTAAATGGCTTCGTTACATAATCATCTGCCCCAAGCTCGAGCCCTAATACTTTATCAATCTCAGAGTCCTTTGCTGTAAGCATAATAATCGGCATTTCTGAGCTTTTACGTATTTCACGGCAAACCTCTAAGCCATCTTTACCTGGTAGCATAATATCTAATAAAACCATATCTGGTTGCTCTTCATTAGCCTTTTCAATTGCTTCATCACCATCATGCGCCATTACTATTTCAAAACCTTCTTTTTCTAGGTTAAACTTCAAAATATCTGCAATCGGCTTTTCATCATCAACTACTAAAATTTTCTTTCCCATCATCGTCTATTTCCTCCTTATAAAAATATGGTCAATAATCCCTAAACATATTGATGTTTACATAGTATGTCCTATATGACCGCATCCTTTGTTTAAGTATTTTCTCCTCTATTCTCATAGACTCATGTATGATCCACTTTTACACGGCATCCTATACGATCTATAGAAAAACCTCTAGCTTCAACTGCTAGAGGCTCCTCGTTCTATTTTAAAATAACTACTCAGTTTTGTAAAATTACATAAATAAAAAGGATATTAAGTGGGCCCACTTAATATCCTGAGAGTGGCTCGGGACGGAATCGAACCGCCGACACGAGGATTTTCAGTCCTCTGCTCTACCGACTGAGCTACCGAGCCAAAACTATATATAAAACCACTAATGGTGGTATAAACAAAAGTGGCGGTCCCGACCGGGGTCGAACCGGCGATCTCCTGCGTGACAGGCAGGCATGTTAACCACTACACCACGGGACCAAAAATAAGCAAAAAAAACATGACCCGTACGGGATTCGAACCCGTGTTACCGCCGTGAAAGGGCGGTGTCTTAACCACTTGACCAACGGGCCACGAAAAATAAAATGGTGAGCCATGAAGGACTCGAACCTTCGACCCTCTGATTAAAAGTCAGATGCTCTACCAACTGAGCTAATGGCTCATACTCACCAACGTCATATTTTCGTGACGACAAGATGTATCATAACATGTATTCTGTATTTATTGCAATACTTTTTTTGTTTTTTATAAAAGAATAAGAAAAAACTCATGCAGACATGAGTTTTTTCTAAAAAATGTTAATTAAGCTTCGTATACGTTACGAACAATATTTGTTTGGTTACGATCTGGTCCAACTGAGAACATAGATATTTGAATTCCTGTTAACTCAGAAACACGTTCTACGTATTTTCGTGCATTTTCAGGAAGTTCATCTAATGATTTTACACCAGTAATATCTTCTTCCCAACCTGGAAGCTCTTCATATACAGGCTCACATTTCGCTAAAATGTTTAAGTTAGCTGGAACTTCATCAATAACTTCGCCATTGTATTTGTAAGCTACACAAATTTTAAGAGTTGGAATACCTGTTAAAACGTCGATAGAATTTAATGATAGATCCGTTAAACCACTAACACGACGTGCATGTCTTACAACAACGCTATCGAACCAACCTACGCGGCGTGGACGACCAGTTGTCGTTCCATACTCGCGACCAACTTCACGAATTTGATGACCAATTTCATCATGAAGCTCAGTAGGGAATGGACCATCACCAACGCGGCTTGTATATGCTTTACATACACCTACAACGCGAGTAACTTTCGCAGGACCAACTCCAGTTCCAACTGTTACACCACCAGCAATTGGGTTAGAAGATGTAACGAACGGGTACGTACCGTGGTCAATATCAAGCATAACACCTTGCGCACCTTCAAATAATACACGGTGATTATTATCTAATGCATCATTTAATACAACAGACGTATCACATACATATTGCGCGATTTGTTGCCCGTACTCGAAGTACTCTTCGAAAATTTCTTCTACAGTGAAACCTTCTGTATCGTACATTTTTTCAAATAAACGATTTTTTTCTACTAAATTGCGCTCAAGCTTCTCTTTAAATGCTTCACGGTCTAAAAGATCAGCCATACGAATACCAATACGAGCAGCTTTATCCATATATGCAGGACCGATACCTTTTTTCGTTGTACCGATTTTGTTATCACCTTTACTTGCTTCTTCTAACTCATCTTGTTTTAAGTGGTAAGGTAAAATAACATGTGCACGGTTACTTACACGTAAATTATCAGTACTTACACCACGATCGTGTAAGTATTTTAACTCTTCAAGTAATGCTTTTGGATCTACTACTAATCCGTTTCCGATTACACAAATTTTCTCTTTATAGAAAATACCAGATGGAATTAAGTGTAATTTATATTTAACTCCGCCGAAAACAATTGTATGTCCCGCGTTATTTCCACCTTGATATCTTGCAACTACTTCCGCATGCTCAGAAAGAAAATCAGTGATTTTACCTTTTCCTTCGTCGCCCCATTGTGTTCCTACAACTACTACTGAAGACATTATTAAAGCACCTCCGCAATTTTCAAACGATCTATTCAAACAATATAATTGTACCAAAACCGAAAGAGAAGTCAACCGAAAAGCGAACATTTTTTCACAAAAAAACATTTTCGTTCGTAAGAATTATATATTTAACTTATGAAAGCCTTATCTTTCTTATAAAAAAAAAGAAACACATCTTATTATAAGAAATGTGTTTCTTTTTTATACTGCCTTTATGCCGGTGGAGCATGTCCATCCTCAAAACGACGTTCTAAGTTAACGAACTTATTGAACTCTTTGACGAATGCAAGTTCCACTGAACCTACTGGACCGTTACGTTGTTTTGCAATAATAATTTCAATTGTATTTTTGTTTTCCGTTTCTCGATCATAGTAGTCTTCACGATATAGGAAAGCTACAATATCAGCATCCTGCTCAATACTTCCAGATTCACGAATATCAGACATCATCGGGCGTTTATCTTGACGGGATTCTACACCACGAGATAACTGTGATAAAGCAATAACAGGCACTTGCAATTCACGCGCAATCCCTTTTAAGGTACGAGAAATCTCAGATACTTCCTGCTGACGGTTTTCTCCTGATTTCCCACTTCCTTGAATAAGCTGCAAATAGTCAATCAAAATCATACCAAGACCTTGTTCTTGCTTTAATCTACGACATTTTGCTCGAATCTCATTTACTTTAATACCTGGCGTATCATCAATATATATACCAGCATTTGAGAGACTCCCCATTGCCATTGTTAATTTTGCCCAATCATCGGAAGTTAATGAACCAGTACGAAGTCTTTGTGCATCAATATTCCCTTCTGCACAAAGCATACGCATAACAAGCTGATCAGCACCCATCTCCAAACTAAAAATCGCTACATTTTCATCCGTTTTCGTCGCTACGTTTTGTGCAATATTTAATGAAAATGCCGTTTTCCCTACTGATGGACGTGCTGCCACGATAATTAAATCATTTCGTTGGAAACCTGCTGTCATCTTATCTAATTCAGTAAACCCAGTTGGTATCCCAGTAACTTCACCCTTTTGATTATGCAAAAGTTCAATTTTGTCATAAGCATCTACAAGAACATCTTTAATATTTTGGAATGCTTTTGCATTCGTTTGATGGGATACTTCTAATATTTTTTTCTCAGCCTCGTTTAAAAGACCATCCACATCATCTTCTCTCTCGTATCCATCCGATACAATATGAGTCGCCGTGCGAATTAAACGACGTAAAAGCGCCTTTTCAGCGATGATGCGTGCGTAATATTCTACGTTAGCTGCAGTTGGCACAACTTCTGCTAACTCTGCTAAGTAAGAAACCCCACCAACCTCTTCTAGTAATCCTTGATCAGCCATTGCTGATGTCATCATTACTAAGTCAATCGGCTCTCCCTTATCAGATAGCCCAAGCATGACTTCAAAAATCTTTTGATGTTTCGTTCGATAGAACGAATCAGGTACCAATAACTCTGATGCTGAAGTTAACGCATCTTGATCAATCAATATGGCCCCTAAAACCGCCTGCTCAGCCTCTATATTATGCGGAGGGGTACGATCAGCAAGTACATCACTCATACGCAATCCTCCTTGCTTAATTTATTTTTATTGTTCACTAACATGAACTTTTACTGTTGCTGTTACTTGTGGATGCAATTTCACAGTAACGTTTGTATAACCTAACGCGCGGATTGCATCGTCCATTTCAAATTTACGTTTATCAAGTTTAATCTTGTGTGATTTTTGCATTGCATCTACGATTTGTTTGCTTGTGATAGAACCAAATAAACGGCCACCTTCTCCAGATTTCGCCTTTAATTCTACAGTTAATTTCTCTAAAGTCTCTTTTAACTCTTTTGCATTTTCAAGCTCTGCTGCTGCATCTTTTTCTTCTTTACGCTTTTGAGCTTCTAAAGTTTTCATACTGCTATTTGTTGCTTCAGCAGCTAATCCTTGTTTTAGTAAGAAGTTATTTGCATAGCCATCTGGTACGTTTTTTACTTCTCCTTTTTTACCTTTACCTTTTACGTCTTTTAGAAAAATTACTTTCATGATTGTGTGCCTCCCTGTAAATAGTCATCAATAACAAATCGAAGCTTCTCCTCAGCTTCATCTACTGTAACATTTTTCATCTGTGTGGCTGCATTCGTCAAATGCCCGCCACCGCCTAAGTTTTCCATAATTAGCTGCACATTTACTTCACCTAAAGACCTGCTGCTAATTCCAATGAGATTCTCGCCACGTTTCGCAACAACAAATGATGCAATAATCCCTGTCATCGTTAATAACGTGTCTGCCGATTGCGCAATAAGCACTTGATCGTAGTAATCATCACTATCAACTTTAGCAATCGCAATTCCATTTTTATAAATGTACGCATTTTTTATAGCTTTTGCAACCCGTAAATACTGATCCATATCTTCCTTTAAAAGTTCTTGTACAAGTACAGTATCTGCACCATGTGAGCGTAAATAAGAAGCAGCATCAAATGTACGAGCCCCTGTCCGGAATGTGAAACTTTTCGTGTCGACAATAATACCCGCTAACAATGCCGTCGCTTCTAACATTGTCATCTTTAAATTTTTAGGTTGATACTCAAGTAATTCTGTAACCAATTCTGCCGTTGAAGAAGCATATGGTTCCATATAAACTAGCAATGGGTCTTCAATAAAATCTTCTCCACGGCGATGATGATCAATAACTACCACATTTTCAATTTTATGTAACAGTTTTTGCTCCATCACCATAGAAGGTTTATGCGTATCGACAACAACAAGTAACGACTCATCATTTGCAAATTCCATCGCTTGCTCTGGAGTAATAAAATGAGACCATAACTCCTCATTTTGTTTCACTTTGTCCATCAAACGCTTAATTCCTTTATCGGAATCATTTTCATCTAACACAATATATCCTTTACGCTCATTTAATTGAGCCACTTTTAAAATACCAATCGCAGCACCAATTGCGTCCATATCGGGAGCCCTATGCCCCATAATAATGACATTACTACTTTCTAATACTAAATCCTTTAACGCATGCGAAATGACCCTGGCGCGTACACGGGTACGTTTTTCAACCGGATTTGTCTTACCTCCATAGAACTTAACTTTACCTGTCGCTTGTTTAATAGCTACTTGGTCTCCCCCACGCCCAAGCGCAAGATCTAAACCAGATTGAGCCATTGCTCCAAGCTCTGATAAAGGTAAATCACCTGATCCGACACCCACACTTAATGTAAGTGGTATATTCCTTTTAGATGTTTCTTCACGCACCTGATCTAAAATGCTAAATTTCCCTTTCTCCATCTGCGTCAAAATACTTTCATTTAGCACAACGAAGAATCTTTCTGAAGATGCACGTTTTAAATAAGCACCATACTTAAGTGCCCATTCATTTAGTCGCGATGTCACAAGACTTGTTATATTCGTACGTAATTGATCATCTAATCCTTGTGTAACTTCATCATAATTATCCAAATAGATGACAGCTAAAACAGTCCTTTGATCCTCGTACATCTTTTCAATTTCTGTTTGTTCCGTTACATCAAAGAAATAAATTAACTTTTCTTCTTTCCTTACAAAAACGCGAAACTTTCGATTATTTAAAGAGACTATATCATCAGAAGTTTCTCCTTTAATGAAAAGAAGTAATGTTTCTGATACATCGTAAAGGTGCCATCCAGCTAATGCGTGCTGTCCCAGACATGAAGATAAATAAGGATTTGCCCAATCAATCCCATAATCCTTATTGTATAACAAAATACCAATCGGCATTTGGTTAAATGCTTCATTACTTACTTTCTTTACTCTTGTAATCATATCTGTCGTATGCTTTTCGAAATTCCTTTGAAAATTAAGTTCAAATCGTATAACGATAAAGAATACGATACAAAAAATGACAAAAGCAGCTATACCCATAATTAAATGAAAATAACAGAGAATTGAAATGAGCACAAACACAAAAAATGCCAATACATAAACAGGATATAAAAACCACTGTTTCTTATCAAATTCAGGCATGTATACAACTCCTATAAAGTAAAACTAACTTACCTTCCAGTTAGTTAAACAGATTAAAATAGTATAAGGAATATTATTTTATCCCCCTATTTTAGAACGCAATGAAATCCCTAAGTCAATTATACCTAAGATTGTCACAAGAGGAAACAGCATCGGAATAAACATGCATGCAATAAAACTAATAATAGGAACCCCTTTAGTAAAACCTTTTCTATACGCTAAAAAGGCGATAAATGTCAGACCTTGCAGTACAAGCAATAGTGCAAATATGACATTTAGGTTAGAAAATACCATATGTAAATATGATGTTGGTTCTACTTTTATAAAAGTTGCTAACAAAATAAATATAACGTAATACCAAATGATACTCTTTGGTAATTGTATATCTTTAAATTTAGGCCAAGATATAACTTCATGTTTTAACTTTTTCAAAACACTACCTGATATTATCACTGTAATCCAAGAAAAACATACTGAAACTAGCACAAGTATACTTGGAAGTAACGATTGTAATATATCATTCATTTGTGCAAGTAGCTCTTTTTGTTCCTTACTAATCGGCATACCTGTAGCACTTACTATCTTTTCGCTTTTCGCCATACTTTCACTAAACATACTTTGCATTTGCTTCATTATATCTATGTTGAAAAACTTTATACTCGCAACATAAATAAGTACAAAACCAATTAAGTATGCAAGCGTCCCCGCTATTAAGATTTCAACTGGCTTTTTTCTTGTTTTATACATATATCCTAAAACAATCCCTATCAATCCAAACATAATTGTCTTCACTAAATTCAGCGGTTGACTCACAATAATAGTAACAAAAAGTGCTGCTACAAAAACCACGAGCACATTAGATAGTTTATGTCTTATCATTAATAGTATAAATGGTAACGGCAACGCAAAAGTTACAACTGTACCCAAAATCGGAACATACATAGATATAAGCAATAAAATTGCATATATAGCTAATAATGCTGCACCTTCTGTAATAAACTTTGTTTGTTTCACATTTTAACCTCTCTTTCAAAAAGAAAAGCATAGCAAAATGCACAGTAGAGTCCGACTCTACTGTGCATTTCATACGCTATTATTCACCAACATATGGTAAAAGTGCCATTTGACGAGCACGTTTAATTGCAACTGTAAGTTTGCGTTGGTATTTTGCGCTTGTTCCTGTTACACGACGAGGTAAAATTTTACCACGCTCAGAAACGAAACGTTTTAATAAATCAACATCTTTATAGTCAATGCGAGTGATGCCGTTAGCTGTGAAGAAACACACCTTACGACGTTTCGCACGTCCACCTTTGCGTCCTGCCATGTCTATTTCCCTCCATTCTTTGTTAAAACTAACAAATTTACTGTATTAGAACGGTAAATCGTCGTCGGAAATGTCGATCGGTTGACCTACATTTGAAAATGGATCGTCATTCTTCGTAAATCCAGAGTTACCTTGGTTACCTGAATTACTAGATTGACCAAATGGGTTAGAGCCTTGGTTACCGAAACCAGCTCCTGATGGTTGCTGATTAAATGAACCACGTTGCTCCCCACCGCCATTACGCGGCTCTAAAAATTGCACGCTTTCCGCAAGAACTTCTGTTACGTATACACGTTTACCATCTTGTCCCTCGTAATTACGAGTTTGAAGACGCCCATCTACGCCTGCTAAGCTACCTTTTTTCAAATAATTTGCTACGTTTTCTGCTTGTTTACGCCATATTACACAATTAATAAAGTCAGCTTCACGCTCACCTTGCTGATTGGCAAATGCGCGATTCACAGCTAACGTAAAAGTAGCTACTGCGACACCATTGGGCGTGTAACGTAAGTCAGGGTCCTTAGTTAAACGACCAACGAGGATAACACGATTCATCAATCGAACCACTCTCCCTTATATATCAATTATTTTTCTTCTTCTTTAACAACGATATGACGAAGGATGTCTTCGTTGATCTTAGCTAAACGGTCGAATTCGTTAATCGCTTCTGCGTTAGATTTCACGTTTAAGATCATGTAGAAACCTTCACGTAAGTCGTTGATTTCGTAAGCTAAACGACGCTTACCCCACTCTTTCGTGTTAATGATTTCTGCACCATTGTTTGTTAAAACACCTGCAAAACGTTCAACTAAAGCTTTTTGAGCTTCTTCTTCAACGCCAGGACGAATGATGTACATAATTTCGTACTTTCTCATTACACTTTCACCTCCTTTTGGTCTAAACGGCCCGTAATGGGCAAGGAGCAATTAATTTATAGTAATTACTCACGAGTTTAGATTATATCATAGTAAGTTATATGAATCAACTCACCAATACATAAAAAACTTGGCAAACATATAATATATTTGCCAAGTTCATATCTTTATTTTTCCTAGGAAATATTAAATTAAACGTTAAAACGGAAGTGCATAACATCTCCGTCTTTTACGATATATTCTTTTCCTTCTAAACGTACTTTTCCAGCTTCTTTTGCAGCTGTCATAGAACCGTTTGTCATTAAATCATCGTAAGAAACTGTTTCTGCACGAATAAATCCACGCTCAAAGTCTGTATGAATAACACCAGCACATTGTGGTGCCTTCATTCCTTGTTTAAATGTCCAAGCACGTACTTCTTGAACGCCAGCTGTAAAGTACGTAGCAAGTCCTAATAGGTCATATGCTGCACGAATTAATTGATCTAAACCAGACTCTTCAATTCCTAATTCTTCAAGGAATACTTTTTTCTCTTCTTCGTCTAATTCAGCGATTTCTGATTCAATTTTTGCACATACAACGATTACTTGAGAATTTTCATTTGCTGCAAATTCTTTTACCATTTGTACGTATTTATTTTCCGAAGGATCGATAATATCGTCTTCACTTACATTCGCTACGTATAACATTTCTTTTGTTGTAAGTAAATGAAGGCCTTTAACAATCTTCATCTGCTCTTCTGTAAATTCAACAGTACGAGCTGGTTTTCCCTCTTCAAAAGCTTCTTTTAAACGAACTAAAATTTCATGCTCATATACCGCTTCTTTATCTTTTTGTCTTGCTAATTTCGCAACACGCTCGATACGCTTATCAACAGACTCTAAATCCGCTAAAATTAGCTCTAAATTGATTGTTTCAATATCATCAATTGGATCTACTTTCCCTGAAACGTGCGTAATATTTTCGTCTTCAAAACAACGAACAACTTGGCAAATTGCATCTACTTGACGAATGTGAGATAAGAATTTATTTCCTAAACCTTCACCTTTACTAGCACCTTTTACGATACCTGCAATATCAGTAAACTCGAATACAGTCGGAACAGTCTTTTTCGGTTCTACTAATTCCGTTAATTTATTTAAACGCTCATCTGGTACTTCTACAATCCCTACGTTTGGATCAATTGTACAGAATGGATAGTTCGCAGATTCTGCTCCTGCTTGTGTAATTGCATTAAATAAAGTGGACTTCCCTACGTTAGGTAATCCAACAATCCCAGCCGTTAATCCCATATTTTTCACTCCTATGTCTCAATCTTTCATCATTATAGATAGTAACGAAAAAAATGACAAGTTTCCGCCAAACGAAAAAAAGTAACAGTTACCTACTGTAACTGTTACTCTCCCTCTATTCTTCGTGCTTCACAAGTATTTTTTTCACCTTACGATCAAACTCTCTTCGAGGAATCATTACTGAATGGTCACACCCCTCGCACTTAATGCGGATATCCATTCCCATACGAATAATTTTCCAACGATTCTCGCCACATGGATGGGCTTTCTTCATTTCCACAACATCATACAAGTTATATTCCTTTTGCTCCATTCTCCAAACTCCTCTCCATACTAAATTGCTTTTCCACTAACTAATTCTTCACGATTATATAAAACCATACGTGGATATGGAATTTCAATTCCATGTAAATCAAGACGATTTTTAATCTCTTTACGAAGTGCCCTTGCAATAACTGCATGTTGCATCGGTTCTACTTCAGCAATAACACGTAATATAACTTCTGATGCAGCTAATGTTTGCACACCTAATAATTGAGGCGTTGTTACCATTTTTTCGTACTTTGAAGGTAATTCTACTAATAACTCTTCAATAACTTGCTCTGCTTTCGCAATATCAGCCTCATATGAAATAGATACATCAACAAACGCTACACTATTACTAACTGAGTAGTTAGTAACTTGAATAATACTTCCATTTGGTAAAGTATGAATTTCACCTGTCCAACTCTTTACTTTCGTTGTACGAAGTCCAATTTCTAAAACGACTCCTTCAAATTGACCGATTTTAACATAATCGCCAACTGAAAACTGATCTTCTAACAAAATAAATAAACCTGTAATAACGTCTTTCACTAAACTCTGAGCACCAAATCCGACTGCTAAACCAATTACCCCAGCACCCGCTAATAAACCTGATGCATTAATATCAAATACACCTAAAATCGCAATTAGCATAATGAACATAACAACGTACGCTACAATATTTTCAAGTAATTTCGCTACTGTAACTGTACGACGTTCTGAAATTTGAATTGGAGAACGACTCCCCATACGAAACGCATTTCGTACAACCGCCCTTGCAATTCGCACAACAACTGCACCAATTGTTAAAATAATACATATTTTTAATGTCGCAACTCCAATATGAGCCCAACGATCAGCATCTAATAAATACTGTTTCATAGAATTAAACCACTTCGCTAATAAATCCATGTACCTCTACCTCTCTAGCTAAAATTTCTTTTTAGTTACCCTTATTATTGTATCAGAAGTCCCCTAATTGCTGAAAAAATTTTATGATTTTAATCCTATTTTATCCCCGACATCCAGGTATAAAATGGAACGAATATATATATACTAGTACTATTATTTCCGTTTTCATTCACATTTTGCAAAAATTACGCACTTATAACTTTCCATTTTCCTCACCATATAACATATATTGAAAATTTATTAAAAGGATGGGTGCTTCATGAATATTGGAAGTTTTCGCTTACCATTTTTTGAGAAAGAAACTCAAAACGTTATGCACCAAGATCTAGAAGCCTCTGAGATAATCAGTAATTTCTTACTTACCCATATTCCTATTAAAACTAATATACCACTCATTCTCGTTTGTATCGGCACAGATCGCTCTACAGGTGACGCACTCGGCCCATTAGTTGGTACAAAACTTGAACAAATAGACATCCAAAACCTCCAAGTATTCGGTACACTAGATGAGCCAGTACATGCGCTAAATTTAGAAGAGAAAATTCAGAATATACAGAAAGAATATCCTACTGCATTTATAATTGCTGTTGATGCATGTTTAGGAAAGTCCCAAAATATCGGATCAATCACTACTGGAAAGGGACCTAGTAAACCTGGAGCTGCTATGAATAAGAAATTACCTGCAGTTGGTGATTTGCACATACACGGTATCGTCAATCTAAATGGGTTTATGGAGTTTTTCGTTCTTCAAAATACAAGATTAAGTTTAGTCATGAAAATGGCTGATGTAATCGCAAAAAGTATAAAAGAGACGGATCAAAAATTATCCGCATTAAAAAAAGCAAACCATCTATAAATAATAAGATGGTTTGCTTTTTAATTTTTCTGTGCTAATAGTTCTAAAATACGATTTAAATCTTCTTTATTAAAAAATTCAATTTCGATTTTACCTTTTTCTTTTTTCGTCTCTTTAATTTTCACATCTGTGCCAAACTTTTCTCTTAAGAACGTTTCACGTTCTACGAAAAATATATTTCGCTCTTTTTTCACTTTTTTTGTTTCACGTGAAACGTGTTGATTAATCTCTTGGACGATTTTCTCTAATTGACGAACATTTAATCCTTCTTTTTCAATGCGTTTCAATAAGGACTTCAATTGTTCTTCATCTTTTATCGTAAGTAAAGTTCTCCCATGAGCCATTGAAAGTTGACCATTTGCAATCATATCTTGTACGAAAGAAGGTAGGCTTAATAACCGAGTATAATTTGCAATGTAAGGTCTGCTTTTACCAAGACGTTTCGCTAATTGTTCTTGCGTTACATTTAGCTCATTCATTAACATCTGGTATGCCATTGCCTCTTCCATAGGATTTAAATCTTCTCGTTGTAAGTTTTCTAACAAAGCAAATTCCATCATTTGCTGTTCAGTTAATTGTCTTACAACCGCAGGTACTTTTTCTAAACCAGCCTCTTTTGCAGCACGAAATCGTCTTTCACCTGCAACAATTTCATATCCTTTAATACTCTTCCTAGCAATTAATGGTTGTAGAATACCGTGTTCCTTAATCGAAATTGCTAATTCCTGAATCGCCTCTTTATTAAAGTGTTTACGCGGTTGATATGGATTCGGCCTTAATTCAGTTACAAGAATCTCCTGAATTGTTTCCTCTTCTTTCACATCTAAATCAGGAAAAAACACATTAATTCCTCTTCCTAATCCTTTAGCCACCTGCAATCACTTCCTCTGCTAAATCTATATACACTTCTGCTCCTCTTGATTTAGCGTCATACTGCATAATAGGTTTCCCATGACTTGGAGCCTCGCTCAAGCGTACATTACGCGGAATAATCGAGCGATATACTTTATCCCTAAAATACTTTTTCACTTCATCTATAACTTGAATCCCTAAATTTGTACGGGCATCCAACATTGTTAACAATACACCTTGAATTGCTAAATTTTTATTTAAATGTTTTTGTACAAGTCGAACTGTATTTAATAGCTGACTTAACCCTTCTAGTGCGTAATATTCACACTGTACAGGAATAATAACAGAATCTGCTGCTGTTAATGCATTAATCGTTAATAACCCTAAAGATGGGGGACAGTCGATAATAATATAGTCATATTCATCACGAACTGGCTGTAATGCTCTTTGCAAACGTACTTCCCGGGAAATAGTCGGTACCAATTCAATTTCAGCACCAGCCAATTGAATTGTAGCGGGTAGAACATCTAAGTTTTCAGTTGCGGTTTTCTGTATAACCCCTTGAACATCTGCATCTTCCACAAGAACGTTGTAAATACATTGATCTAATTCAGATTTTTCAATTCCCACACCAGTCGTTGCATTTCCTTGAGCATCAATATCTACAAGAAGGACTTTTTTACCTACTTGCGCCAATCCAGCCCCTAAATTAACAGATGTTGTTGTTTTTCCAACACCGCCTTTTTGATTAGCAATAGCAATGATTTTTCCCATGATGTCACCTACTTTCAACCTTTCTATCTTATTCTAGTAACAATTACGTTTATTGTAACATGAAATAAAACTTTTTCTTTTACGTCCTTTATTAAACTTCAAAATTTATTTCTAAACTCCTTCTTCATTTAACAAGAAAATATAGTAAAAGAGACCTCTCCAATAGGATAAGGTCTCTAGCACGTCATTATTATTTTTTCTTTGGAATTTTAATTGTAATTTGATAGTACTCATCAAATTCTTCTTCCTCAGAATTAACATTCAAACCACTTTCAGTAACCATTTGTAAAGATTGTCTAATTGTATTCATAGCAATCCTCGTATCTCGACTTACTGCTTTTTGCTTTGCCTTACGCTTCGGTTTCGCTTCCTCTAGTAACTTCGCAATTCGTTCTTCTGTTTGCTTTACATTTAGTTGTTTCTCAACAATTTCCTGTAAAACCTTCAGTTGTAATTCCTCATTTTTTAAAGGAATGAGAGCGCGGGCATGACGTTCTGTAATGCTTTTTTCTAATAATGCACTTTTTATTTCTTCAGGCAACTTTAACAAGCGCAACTTATTTGCGATTGTAGATTGTCCTTTTCCAAGTCGTTGTGCCAATGCTTCTTGTGTTAAATTATGTAACTCAATCAGCTTTTGATATGCCACAGCTTCCTCGATTGCCGTTAGTTCCTCACGTTGCAAGTTTTCAATTAAAGCTACAGAAGCTGTCTCTGTATCATTTAAATTCTTTATAATTGCAGGAACCTTTTCCCAACCTAACTTTGTTGCCGCGCGAAAACGTCTTTCTCCAGCAATAATCTCGTACTTATCATCCTCATATTGCCTTACAACAATCGGTTGAATAAGTCCATGTGTACGAATTGTTAATGCTAGCTCATCAATACGCGCATCATCAAAAACTGTTCTTGGTTGATAACGGTTAGGGGTAATATTTACTATCGGAATTTCTTGTATTTCTTCATATACCTTTTTATCTATCTCTTCATGGCTTTCGTCTTGTAATTCGAATTCGCTCTCTTTATCTCCAAAGCCAAATAAACGAGAAAACGTATTTTTCATACATATTCCACCACCTTTTAGGCCTATTGACTATTCTCCATAAAATGTTTCCTATGAAACATTTACGTTTTCATTTATATAATTTAATCTTACGTCTAATAAGATTTATTTTTCAATAGGTAATTTATTGGGTGTTCCCGGTTTGCGTGGATATTTCTTTGGTGTCTTGCGCTTTTTCTCGATTAATAAAATATTACGTTCACTCTCTTCAAATGGTAATTGGAAAGTAGACATCTCTTTCAACTCTCCGCCTAGCACCTCTAAAGCATACTTGCCATTTTCAATTTCTTCGTTTGCTGCTGCACCTTTCATTGCAATGAATGTTCCTCCAACTTTTACAAGTGGTAAACATAGCTCACTTAATACAGAAAGACGCGCAACTGCACGTGCCATTACAATATCGTATGATTCACGTACACCTTCTTTTTTCCCAAATGTTTCTGCACGATCGTGACAAAATGCAACATCACTTAATTCTAACTTTTGGGCTAAGTGATTTAAGAAATTAATACGTTTTTGCAATGAATCTACAATTGTTACTTTTAAGTGCGGGAAACAGATTTTTAAAGGAATACTTGGGAATCCAGCCCCTGCACCAACATCACAAATTGAGAATGGTTTTGAAAAATCATAATAAAAAGCAGCTGTAATGGAATCAAAAAAGTGTTTTAAATATACTTCTTCTTTTTCTGTAATAGCCGTTAAGTTCATTTTTTCATTCCACTCTACTAATGTTTCAAAGTAGATTTTGAACTGCTCTAACTGTCTAGAAGAGAGGGTGATTCCCTTCTCTTCTAGCATAGATTGAAATTGTTCTATGTTCATCTAGCAATATCTCCTTACTATTTATTGGTTCGATACGCGTGCAATTTTTCCTTGTTCTATATACACAAGTAAAATGGAAATATCCGCTGGATTTACGCCAGAAATACGTGAAGCCTGCCCCATTGAAAGTGGACGAACATCTTTCAATTTCTGTCTAGCTTCTGAAGCAAGGCTAGAAATCGCATCATAATCAATATCTACAGGGATTTTTTTACTCTCCATTTTCTTCATACGCTCTACTTGCTGTAAAGATTTTTCAATATACCCTTCATACTTAATCTGAATTTCAACTTGTTCTTTAACTTCATCACTTAATTCTACTTCACTTGGTACTAAAAGATGAATATGCTCATATGTCATCTCTGGACGACGTAATAAGTCACTTGCACGTATTCCATCTTTCAATTCACTTCCGCCAATATTGCGAATTAATTCTTGAACTTCAGGACGTGGTTTAATAATAATGCTGCTTAAACGTTCCTTTTCCTGTTCAATTTGTAATTTTTTATTTGTAAATCGCTCATAGCGCTCTTCTTTAATTAATCCAATTTCACGACCAACTTCAGTTAAACGAAGATCAGCATTATCGTGGCGTAATAATAGACGGTATTCTGCACGAGACGTTAATAAACGATATGGTTCATTTGTACCTTTCGTTACAAGATCATCAATTAAGACGCCAATATAAGCATCCTCGCGACCTAAAACAACTTCTTTTTTACCTAAAGAACGGCATGCTGCATTAATTCCAGCCATAAGCCCTTGTCCTGCCGCCTCTTCGTAACCAGAAGTTCCATTAATTTGTCCTGCTGTATATAAATTTTTAATCTTTTTCGTTTCAAGTGTTGGCCATAGTTGTGTTGGCACAATTGCATCATATTCAATTGCATAACCTGTACGCATCATTTCAACATTTTCTAGGCCTGGAATTGTTCTAAGCATGTCACGTTGTACATCTTCTGGTAAGCTTGTGGATAAACCTTGTACATATACTTCTTGTGTATTACGCCCTTCTGGCTCTAAGAAAATTTGATGGCGTGGTTTATCATTAAATCTTACTACTTTGTCTTCAATAGAAGGACAGTATCTAGGGCCTGTTCCTTTAATCATACCAGAATACATAGCTGAACGATGTAAATTTTCATCTATTAAACGGTGTGTTTCTGTACTTGTATATGTCAACCAACATGGAATTTGATCCATAATAAATTTCGTTGTTTCAAAAGAGAACGCACGTGGCTTATCATCACCTGGTTGAATTTCTGTTTTACTGTAGTCAATTGTATTACTGTTTACACGCGGAGGTGTCCCTGTTTTAAATCTAACAAGATCAAATCCAAGTTCCTCTAAATGCTCAGATAATGTAATAGACGGTTGCTGATTATTTGGACCGCTTGAATATTTTAAGTCGCCCATGATAATCTCGCCGCGTAAAAATGTTCCAGTTGTAATTACAACGGTTTTTGCTGTATATTCTGCACCAGCTTGTGTAACTACCCCTTTACATACACCTTCTTCAACGATTAAACGCTCTACCATTCCTTGGAACAACGTTAAGTTTGGTGTTTCTTCAATTGTTTTCTTTAATTCATGTTGGTAAGCGAATTTATCAGCTTGCGCTCGAAGTGCACGTACGGCTGGTCCCTTACCTGTATTTAGCATACGCATTTGAATATGAGTTTTATCAATATTACGTCCCATTTCTCCGCCTAATGCATCAATTTCACGAACAACAATCCCTTTTGCTGGTCCACCAACAGAAGGGTTACATGGCATGAATGCTACCATATCCAAGTTAATTGTTAACATTAATGTTTTTGAGCCCATTCGTGCTGCCGCAAGACCAGCTTCACATCCTGCATGACCTGCACCGATTACTATGACATCGTATGAACCGGCATTGTATCCCATTGTTTATTCCTCCTAATAATCTCTATCTTTCTACAACTTCACTATATTATTTTCCTAAACAAAATTGAGAGAACAACTGGTCAATTAAGCTTTCATGCACTGTGTCCCCAGTAATTTCACCAAGTATTTCCCACGTTCTTGTTAAATCAATTTGTACCATATCAATTGGTACACCATTTTCAATCGCCTCAACTGCATCACCGATTGTTTTTCCTGCTTGTGTTAATAATCCAATATGTCTCGCATTAGAAACATATGTCATATCTGCAGAATCGATTGTTCCTTCAAAGAATAAATCAGCTATTGCCTTTTCGAGTTCATCTATTCCTTGTTCCTCAATTAAGGATGTTGTAATAACACGATTTCCCGCGGCTAACTCTGTAACACGTTCCATATCAATCGCTTGCGGTAAATCAGTCTTATTCACAATAACAATAAAGTCTTTTCCTTGTACCGCACGGAATAGATCTTCATCCTCATTTGTTAAAGCCTCGCTATAGTTGACAACAACTAATACTAAATCCGCTTGGCTCATCATTTCTTTTGAACGTTCCACACCAATTCGTTCAACAACATCTTCTGTCTCCCGAATACCGGCTGTATCTATAAGTTTAAGAGGTACACCACGCACGTTAACGTACTCTTCAATAACATCACGAGTTGTTCCTGCAATATCAGTTACAATTGCCTTTTTCTCCTGAACAAGACTATTTAATAACGATGATTTCCCAACGTTAGGTCTACCGATAATTGCTGTAGCAATACCTTCACGTAAAATTTTCCCCTGTTTTGATGTTTCTAATATTTTTTCGATTTCCGAACGAACATGCGTCGCTTTCTCAATTAAAATATTATGTGTCATCTCTTCTACATCATCGTATTCTGGATAATCTATATTTACCTCAACATGAGCTAATGTTTCTAATATTTCTTGACGCAAAAGACCAATTAATTTAGATAATCGCCCTTCCATTTGATTAATTGCTACATTCATCGCACGATCTGTTTTTGCTCGAATCAAATCCATAACAGCTTCTGCTTGTGATAAGTCGATACGTCCATTTAAAAAAGCACGTTTTGTAAATTCGCCCGGTTCTGCCAATCGTACTCCTTGTGCTAGAATAAGTTGCAATACTTTATTTACTGAAACAAGTCCACCGTGACAGTTAATTTCCACTATATTTTCACGTGTAAAGGTCCTTGGTGCGCGCATAATAGACACCATAACTTCTTCAATAACTTGATTTGTATCTAAATCAACAATATGACCATAATGAATAGTGTGAGAAGGAACCTCTGTTAAATCCTTCCCCTTAAAAATACGATCAACTTTCTCAACCGCATCATCCCCACTTACTCGAACAATGGCAATTGCACCCTCTCCAAGCGCTGTGGAAATCGCAGCAATTGTATCAAATTCCATGTCCTTTCACCTCACTTGCTTATTTATCTCTATTTCAACATGATTATTTCTTTCACTAAATTATTAGGATACCATAACGAACCTATCTACAAAAGAAGAATAACTCATTTTATTATATCCCCATGTAAAAAACACTAAACTTATTCACAGTGGATAAGTTTAGTGTTTTTTAGTTATCCACATCTATTTTCCGCTCAAAAAAACCGGCACTCATTTGAGCAACCGGTCATTTAGGAGATATTACAACATGCCGATGTGGTTCATTTCCTTCAGAAGTTGTATTGATACCTTGATGATTTGATAATGCCTGATGAATAATTTTTCGTTCAAAAGATGGCATCGGTTCTAAAATAACTCTTTTTTTCGTATTAAATACTTGTTTCGCTAATCGATAAGAAAGTGATTCTAACGTACTTTTTCTTTTACTACGATAATTTTCAGCATCTAGTGTAATACCGATATACTGCTTCGTGTTACGATTCGCGACAAGTTTTGTTAAATACTGTAAAGAGTTCAATGTATTACCTCTTTTCCCAATTAAAACACCTACATTATCACCAGAAATTATAAATTCGATTTCGCGTCCTTTTACAATTTTACTAATCTCGACTTCCACACCCATATCGTGAATAACATTTCTTAAATATTCTTCACATTCTTGAATTGGATCTTTCTTCAATACAACTTCTACTACTGCAGGGCGATTCCCAAATAAACCTAAGAATCCCCTTTTACCCTCATCGACAATATTTATATCTACTCGATCTTTTGATGTATTTAATTGCCTTAAAGCATCCTCTACTGCCAGCTCGACTGTTTGTCCTTTAGCAGTAATTACACTCACTTGCTTGAGCCTCCAGCCTTACCAGCCTTACCAGCCTTACTAGCCTTAATCTCTGGTCCTTTAATAAAGTACATTTGAGCAATACCAAAGATATTACCAACAACCCAGTAAAGTGATAATGCAGCTGGGAAGTTAATTGCAAAGATTAAAATCATAATCGGCATAAGCCAAAGCATCATTGCCATTTGTGGATTTTGACCAGCTGTTCCTGCCATTGCAAGCTTTTGCTGAATAAATGTCGTAATTGCTGCAACGACTGGTAAGATATAGAACGGGTCTGCATGTCCTAAATCGAACCATAAGAAACTATGTTGTTTAATTTCAGCTGTTCTCATAATTGCATGATAAAAAGCGAACAGAATTGGCATTTGAATAAAGATTGGTAAACAACCAGCTAATGGATTTACACCATTTTTTTGGTATAACTGCATCATTTCTTGCTGCAGTTTTTGCTGTGTCGCTTGATCTTTAGAGCTATATTTCTCTTTTAACTTCACCATTTCCGGTTGTAACGCTTGCATCGCTTTCGTACTCTTCGTTTGTTTAATCATTAATGGTAATAACGCAAAACGAATGATAAGAGTCGTAACAACAATTGCTAAACCATAATTACTGTTAAATAAGTTTGCAAAATACGTGATTAACTGAGAAAGCGGGTATACGAAGTATTCATTCCAAATTCCAGTGCTTTTTGGTGTAATTGGCTGATTTACTTCACTACAGCCAGCAGTAATCGCCATTAATGCAATAAGCATGGCTAGTAAACCTAATTTCTTTTTCAAAGCCTACTCCTCCTTGTATCGGTATGTATATAGTGTAATTCATTTCCTTACGCTACTTTTTTATTCTTTTCATACCAGAGCGTTTAAAGACATGAATTAAGCTTTTCTTTACTTCTTCATATGTCATCTCTGCACAAGGCTTCCTTGCTATTATAACAAAATCTTTTCCAGAAGCTATCTCATCTTTTAACTCTGTAATAGCCTGACGGACCATGCGCTTAATTCGATTACGAACTACTGCATTTCCTATTTTCTTGCTAACAGAAAGGCCGATGCGAAAGTTTGGCTGTTCTTCTTTATCTAATTGGTATACAACAAACTGACGATTTGCATTTGATTTTCCTTGTTGAAAAACCGCCTGGAATTCATCATTCTTCTTTATACGATGTTTTTTCTTCATATCAATTGACACTCCTGTATTTCATCAGCGGAAATTCACTATTATTAGAAAAAAAGACCACTGAACGATCAGTGGTCTACGCAGATAATACTTTTCTTCCTTTACGACGACGAGCTGCTAGCACTTTACGTCCGTTCGCTGTGCTCATACGGCTGCGGAAACCATGTACTTTGCTGCGCTTACGTTTATTTGGTTGGTAAGTTCTTTTCATTATATGACACCTCCCTGAGGAATATCTGTTAAAGACAGTCCTATAAATTATAGTTAATTAACTAGGAAAATGTCAATGGTTCTAGAAATTTTCATCAAATATTCATTTTGAACCTATTCACATACTTTTTCACAGCACCTATATTTCCTTGTGGATAAATATTTTTTCGCGCTTTTTATATCCACAAACTTTTTTCGCACTTTTACACAGTATATCGTGTTGTGGACAAGTTTATTCCACAAGGTATTGATTTTGTGGATAACTTTCTTAAATTCATTGCTATAGCCACTTTTTTTTGATATTATAGTTGTGTTTTCACTTTGAATAAGTTTTCCACATCTTTATCTTATCCACAATTTGTGTATAACATGTGGACAGTTTTAATCACATGTGGGTAAATAGTTGTCCACATTTGCTTTTTTTGTCGAAAACCCTATCTCATATACAAACGACGTTTTTAGGTTTTAAAATACGTTTCGTATAAATATACATTTTATATTTATTAGGTTGTACATTTGTTGCGCAACCTTATTCTTTTACCAACTTAGTAAAGGAGGGACACCTTTGGAAAATATCTCTGATTTATGGAATAGTGCCTTAAAAGAATTAGAAAAAAAGGTAAGCAAGCCTAGTTATGAGACATGGTTAAAATCCACAACGGCTCATAACTTGAAGAAAGACGTATTAACGATTACAGCTCCGAATGAATTTGCTCGTGACTGGCTAGAATCTCATTACTCCGAACTAATTTCAGAAACACTATACGATTTAACAGGGGCAAAATTAGCAATTCGCTTTATTATTCCCCAAAGTCAAGCTGAAGAGGACATTGATCTGCCTCCAGTTAAGCCGAATCCAGCACAAGATGATTCAGCTCATTTACCACAGAGCATGTTAAATCCAAAATATACATTCGATACATTTGTTATTGGCTCTGGTAACCGTTTTGCCCATGCAGCTTCATTAGCTGTAGCTGAGGCGCCAGCTAAAGCGTATAATCCACTCTTTATTTACGGGGGAGTTGGACTTGGAAAGACACATTTAATGCACGCAATTGGTCATTATGTAATTGAACATAATCCAAATGCAAAAGTTGTATATTTATCATCAGAAAAATTTACAAATGAATTTATTAACTCTATTCGTGATAATAAAGCTGTTGATTTTCGTAATAAATATCGTAACGTAGATGTTTTATTGATAGATGATATTCAATTTCTTGCTGGAAAAGAACAGACTCAAGAAGAGTTTTTCCATACATTTAATGCATTACACGAAGAAAGTAAACAAATTGTAATTTCTAGTGACCGACCACCAAAAGAAATTCCAACTTTAGAAGATCGTCTTCGTTCCCGCTTTGAATGGGGACTTATTACAGACATTACGCCGCCAGATTTAGAGACACGAATTGCGATTTTACGCAAAAAAGCAAAAGCTGAAGGGCTTGATATACCAAATGAAGTTATGCTTTATATCGCAAATCAAATTGATTCAAATATTCGTGAATTAGAAGGTGCACTTATCCGAGTTGTAGCTTATTCATCTTTAATTAATAAAGATATTAATGCTGATTTAGCAGCTGAAGCACTTAAAGATATTATTCCAAATTCTAAGCCGAAAATTATCTCTATTTATGATATTCAAAAAGCTGTCGGGGACGTTTATCAAGTGAAATTAGAAGATTTTAAAGCGAAAAAACGTACAAAATCAGTTGCGTTTCCTCGCCAAATTGCAATGTATTTATCGCGCGAGCTTACAGATTCCTCTTTACCAAAAATAGGTGAAGAATTTGGTGGACGTGATCATACAACAGTTATCCATGCCCATGAAAAAATCTCTAAACTACTAAAAACCGATACGCAATTACAAAAGCAAGTTGAAGAAATTAATGGTATTTTAAAGTAGTAGCTGAATAGTGTGAATAACTTACCTTGTTTTACGCACAGTCTATCCACATGTAGATAGACTGTTTTTACATCCTTTAGCGGGGTTATCCACATATCCACAAGCCCTATTACTATTACTACTATTTTTTATCTTTATTAATTAAATAAAATCTTATACTTACCGGAGGTTTTTCTTTATGCGTTTTACAATACAAAAAGACTATCTTGTAAGAGGTGTACAAGATGTAATGAAGGCAGTTTCTTCTCGTACAACAATCCCAATTCTTACGGGAATTAAAGTTGTAGCAACTGAAGAAGGAGTTACATTAACAGGAAGCGATGCTGATATTTCTATTGAATCGTTTATTCCAGTCGAAGAAGATGGAAAAGAAATCGTAGAAATAGCTCAATCAGGAAGCATTGTTTTACAGGCAAAATATTTTAGTGAGATTGTAAAAAAACTACCTAAAGACACTGTCGAAATTTCTGTAGAAAATCATTTTATGACAAAAATAAAATCTGGAAAATCAGAGTTTAACTTAAATGGTTTAGATTCTGCAGAATATCCGTTATTGCCACAGATTGAAGAACATCATGTATTTAAGATACCAACAGATTTACTTAAACATATGATCAGACAAACTGTATTTGCAGTTTCTACTTCTGAAACAAGACCGATCTTGACAGGTGTAAACTGGAAGGTATATAACAGCGAGTTAACTTGTATTGCAACAGATAGTCATAGGCTGGCACTTCGAAAAGCAAAAATTGAAGGACATAATATTGCAGATGAATTCCAAGCTAATGTTGTTATCCCAGGTAAGAGCTTAAATGAATTAAGTAAAATTTTAGATGAGTCTGAAGAAATGGTAGATATCGTTATTACGGAGTATCAAGTATTATTCCGTACAAAACATTTATTATTCTTCTCAAGATTGTTAGAAGGGAATTATCCTGATACGACACGTTTAATTCCGGCAGAGAGTAAAACGGATATTTTTGTGAATACAAAAGAATTCCTACAAGCAATTGATCGCGCTTCACTATTAGCAAGAGATGGCCGCAATAACGTTGTTAAATTATCAACTTTAGAGCAAGAAATGCTAGAGATTTCTTCGAATTCACCAGAAATCGGAAAAGTTGTCGAAGAAGTACAATGCGAAAAAGTAGATGGAGAAGAGTTAAAAATATCTTTTAGTGCAAAATATATGATGGATGCATTGAAAGCTTTGGATAGTACAGAGATTAAAGTTAGCTTTACTGGGGCGATGAGACCGTTCTTAATTCGTACAGTAAATGATGATTCAATTATTCAATTAATTTTACCGGTTCGTACTTACTAGGTAAGGAATAAGGGTTGCTAGTTTAAAGATGCTAGTGGCCCTTATTTGATTTTTGGGTATTACTTTCCTAATGCTAGTTTATTTAGTACAATGAAAGAATGAACACTTTCAGAAAGTGAGCGATTTTATGAAACGTATTAAAATTTCAACAGAGTATATTACACTAGGACAATTTTTAAAGTTAGCTGATGTAATTGATACAGGTGGCGCTGTAAAATGGTTTTTACAAGAATATGAAGTGTACGTGAACAACGAACTTGAAAATAGAAGAGGTCGCAAACTATATGCGAATGATGTTATTGAAATTCCAGGAAGCGGAACTTTCCAAGTTCAGGCATAAAGGGGGAGCCCTTTGTTTATTTCAGAAATACAATTAAAAAACTATCGCAATTATGAAAAATTAGAGCTTTCCTTTGAAGATAAGGTAAATGTAATTATCGGCGAAAATGCGCAAGGGAAAACAAATTTGATGGAAGCTATTTATGTTTTAGCGATGGCGAAATCTCATAGAACCTCTAATGATCGCGAACTTATCCGCTGGGATGAAGATTTTGGTCAAATAAAAGGGAAATTACAAAAAAGAAACAGTTCTTTGTCTTTGGAATTAAATATTTCGAAAAAAGGTAAAAAGGCAAAATTAAATCAACTTGAACAACAAAAGTTAAGTCAATATATTGGCGTGATGAACGTTGTCATGTTTGCCCCAGAAGATTTAAATCTTGTAAAAGGAAGCCCTCAAGTAAGAAGACGCTTTTTAGATATGGAATTAGGACAAATAGCTCCTGTATATTTGTATGAATTAAGTCAATATCAAAAGGTGCTCACGCAACGAAATCACTTGTTGAAAAAAATGCAAGGGAATAGTAAGAATGAGGAAACGATGTTGGATGTATTTACACTTCAACTAATTGAGCATGGTGCGAAAATACTGCAAAAACGTTTTGAATTTTTGCATTTGCTACAGGAATGGGCAGCTCCAATTCATCGAGGTATAAGCCGTGGATTAGAAGAGTTAGAAATTGTCTATAAACCAAGTGTAGATGTATCAGAATCAATGGATTTGTCGAAAATAAAAGAAGTATACTATGAAAGTTTTCAATCTGTGAAACAACGTGAAATTTTCCGTGGTACGACTTTAATTGGTCCTCATCGTGACGATTTACAATTCTTCGTTAATAGTAAAAATGTTCAAGTCTTTGGTTCGCAAGGACAACAACGAACGACCGCACTATCCCTAAAATTAGCTGAAATTGAATTGATTTATTCAGAGGTTAAAGAATATCCAATCCTTTTGTTGGATGATGTTTTATCAGAATTAGATGATTATCGTCAATCACATCTTTTAAATACAATTCAAGGAAAAGTGCAAACATTTGTTACAACGACGAGTGTCGACGGAATTGAACACGAAACATTAAAAGAAGCGAAAACAATTCATGTAACGAACGGCACTGTAGATTGTGAAATAGATAGGGAATAACCCCTGTTTAAATGGAAAAGTAGGTGATCTTTGTGTCAATGGAACAAAAGCAAATGCAAGAAAATGCATATGATGAAAGTCAGATACAGGTGCTTGAAGGACTAGAGGCAGTTCGGAAACGCCCTGGTATGTATATTGGATCTACAAGTGGAAAAGGGCTTCACCATCTTGTTTGGGAAATCGTAGATAATAGTATTGATGAAGCACTTGCAGGTTATTGTGATGAAATTAATGTTAGTATCGAAGAAGATAATAGTATTCGTGTAACGGATAATGGGCGTGGTATTCCGGTTGGTATACAAGAAAAAATGGGACGTCCAGCTGTAGAAGTTATTATGACTGTTCTCCACGCCGGTGGTAAATTTGGCGGTGGCGGTTATAAAGTTTCTGGTGGTTTACATGGTGTTGGGGCATCGGTTGTAAATGCTCTATCAACAGAATTAGAAGTATTTGTACATCGTGAAGGTAAAATCCATTACCAAAAATACGAAAGAGGTATTCCGGTTGCGGATTTAAAAGTCATTGGTAACACCGATCAAACAGGAACAATAACTCGATTTAAACCAGATCCGGAAATTTTCCAAGAAACAACAGTATACGATTTTGATACGCTAGCAACTCGTATGCGTGAATTAGCGTTTTTAAATCGTAATATTAAATTAACAATTGAAGATAAACGTGAACATAAGCAAAAGAAAGAATTCCATTACGAAGGTGGAATTAAATCATACGTTGAGCATTTAAATCGCTCAAAACAACCGATTCATGAAGAGCCTGTGTACGTAGAAGGTTCAAAAGATGGTATTCAGGTTGAGGTTTCTCTTCAATATAACGAAGGATACACAAATAATATTTACTCATTTACGAATAACATCCATACGTATGAAGGTGGTACACATGAGGTAGGTTTTAAAACAGCTTTAACTCGTGTAATCAACGACTATGGTCGTAAAAATAGCATTTTAAAAGATGCGGACAGTAATTTAACTGGTGAGGATGTTCGTGAAGGTTTAACAGCAATTGTATCAATCAAGCATCCAAATCCACAATTTGAAGGACAAACGAAGACAAAACTTGGGAATAGTGAAGCGAGAACAATTACAGAGTCTGTATTCTCAGAGGCATTTGAAAAGTTCTTACTAGAAAATCCTAATGTAGCGCGAAAAATTGTAGAAAAAGGTACGATGGCTGCACGTGCACGTGTAGCTGCGAAAAAAGCGCGTGAATTGACACGTCGAAAGAGTGCGTTAGAAGTTTCCAGTTTACCTGGTAAATTAGCTGATTGCTCTTCGAAAGATCCAGCAATTAGTGAAATTTACATCGTAGAGGGTGACTCTGCGGGTGGATCTGCAAAACAAGGACGCGATCGTCATTTCCAAGCGATTTTACCGCTGAAGGGTAAAATTATTAATGTGGAAAAGGCGCGCTTAGATAAGATTTTATCAAATGATGAAGTTCGTACAATTATTACGGCAATCGGTACAAATATTGGTGGAGACTTCGATATTGAAAAAGCACGCTATCATAAAGTTATTATTATGACCGATGCCGATGTTGATGGTGCACATATTCGTACCCTATTATTAACGTTCTTCTATCGTTATATGCGTCAAATAATTGAGTGTGGTTATATCTATATTGCACAGCCGCCATTGTTTAAAATACAACAAGGTAAAAAAATTCAATATGCTTACAACGATAAGGAACTTGAAAAAATCTTAGCTGAGCTACCAGCCCAGCCGAAACCAGGAATTCAACGTTATAAAGGTCTTGGGGAGATGAATCCAACTCAGCTATGGGAGACGACAATGGATCCAGAAGTACGTTCGTTACTTCAAGTTTCTCTTCAAGATGCAATAGAAGCAGACGAAACGTTTGAAATTTTAATGGGTGATAAAGTAGAACCGCGTCGTAACTTTATCCAAGAGAATGCAAAATACGTGAAGAACCTTGATATTTAAATGAGTAATGACAGGAATCTAAGTATTCCTGTCTTCTACATATAAATCAATGTATGTGTAACGGAAATGTAAGAGGAGGTGCTCGTTGATGTCAGACAATCAACAACAAGCACGAATTCGAGAAATTAATATTAGTCATGAAATGCGTACCTCATTTTTAGATTACGCAATGAGTGTTATCGTATCTCGTGCATTACCAGATGTTCGTGATGGATTAAAACCTGTGCATCGTAGGGTTTTATATGCGATGAATGATTTAGGAATTACAGCTGATAAAGCGTATAAGAAATCAGCACGTATTGTCGGTGAAGTAATCGGTAAGTATCACCCTCATGGTGATTCAGCCGTTTATGAAACAATGGTACGTATGGCGCAAGATTTTAGTCAACGTTATATGCTTGTAGATGGGCATGGTAACTTCGGTTCTGTAGATGGAGATTCAGCAGCAGCAATGCGTTATACAGAGGCAAGAATGTCTAAGATTTCTATGGAATTAATACGTGATATTTCAAAAAATACAATTGATTATCAAGATAACTATGATGGTTCCGAAAGAGAACCGATAGTACTACCAGCGCGTTTCCCTAATTTATTAGTAAATGGTACAACAGGTATTGCTGTTGGTATGGCAACAAATATACCGCCGCATCAGCTTGGCGAAGTAATTGATGGTGTGCTGGCATTAAGTCATAATCCTGATATTACTATCGCAGAATTGATGGAATATATTCCTGGTCCAGACTTTCCGACGGCAGGTTTAATTTTAGGAAGAAGTGGAATTCGAAGAGCTTATGAAACAGGTCGCGGTTCCATTATGCTTCGTGCTAAGGTTGAAATTGAAGAGAAGTCAAACGGTAAACAATCTATTATCGTAACTGAACTACCTTATCAAGTTAATAAGGCGCGATTAATTGAAAAAATCGCAGAATTAGTTCGCGATAAGAAAATTGAAGGTATTACAGATTTACGTGATGAATCAGATCGTAATGGTATGCGTATTGTCATGGAAGTACGTCGTGATGCTAATGCAAACGTACTATTAAACAATCTATATAAACATACAGCGCTTCAAACAAGTTTCGGTATTAATATGTTGTCTCTTGTAAATGGGGAGCCACAAGTACTAAATTTAAAACAAAATCTATATCATTATTTAGAGCATCAGAAGGTAGTAATTCGTAGACGTACTGCTTATGAATTAGAAAAAGCAGAAGCACGTGCTCATATTTTAGAAGGATTACGAATTGCTTTAGATCATCTTGATGAAGTTATTACGTTAATTCGTAGTTCAAAAACGGCAGATATTGCAAAGCAAGGCTTAATGGAACGTTTTGGTTTAAGTGAGAAACAAGCGCAAGCGATTTTAGATATGCGTCTGCAACGCTTAACTGGATTAGAACGTGAAAAAATTGAGCAAGAATATCAAGACTTAATGAAGTTAATTGCTGAATTAAAAGCGATTTTAGCAGATGAAGAAAAAGTTCTTGAGATTATTCGTGAAGAATTAACAGAAGTAAAAGAGCGTTTCAATGATAAGAGACGAACAGAAATTACAATTGGCGGTATGGAATTTATTGAAGATGAAGATTTAATTCCTGAACAAAACATTGCGATTACGTTAACTCATAACGGTTATATTAAGAGGTTACCAGCTTCTACGTACAAAACACAGAACCGTGGGGGACGTGGTGTGCAAGGAATGGGTACGAATGATGATGACTTTGTTGAACATTTATTAACAACGTCTACTCATGATCATATTTTATTCTTTACAAACAAGGGTAAAGTATACCGTACGAAAGGATATGAAATTCCAGAGTATAGTCGTACTGCAAAAGGACTACCAATTATTAACCTATTAGGGGTAGATAAGGGTGAGTGGATTAACGCTATTATTCCGATTCGTGAATTTGGTGACGATCAGTTCTTATTCTTTACGACAAAACAAGGGGTTTCTAAGAGAACGCCACTTTCATCATTTGCAAATATACGTACAAATGGTTTAATTGCAATTTCTCTTCGTGAAGAGGATGAAGTAATATCTGTACGTTTAACATCGGGTGATAAGGATATTATTGTCGGGACAAGTAACGGTATGCTAATTCGTTTCAATGAACAAGATGTTCGTTCTATGGGACGTAATGCTGCAGGTGTTAAAGCTATTACGTTGGGCGATGAAGACCAAGTTGTAGGTATGGAAATTGTCGAAGAGGATGTAAATGTTCTAATTGTAACGAAAAATGGTTACGGAAAGCGTACACCGATTGATGAATACCGTCTGCAAAGTCGCGGTGGTAAAGGTCTGAAAACTTGTAACATTACAGATAAGAACGGTAAATTAGTAGCTGTTAAGTCTGTTACAGGTGAAGAAGATATTATGTTAATTACAGCGGCAGGCGTTATTATTCGTATGCCAGTTGATCAAATCTCTCAAATGGGACGTAATACACAAGGTGTTCGTCTAATTCGATTAGAGGAAGACCAAGAGGTAGCGACGGTAGCAAAAGCACAAAAAGATGAAGAGGAAGAAACGAGTGACGAGGTTTCTTCAGAAGAATAAGAGAGGGGATTTTCCCTCTCTTTATTTTTTTATAATAATACTTGCATAGGGAAGAGAAAGCCTATATAATAGGCAGAGTCAGCAAATGAGAGATACAACTTATCAAAAAAAACTTGTTGACCAAAATAATATAGTATGATATATTATAAAAGTCGCTAAAACGCGATGTTGAACTTTGAAAACTAAACGAAACAAACAACGTGAAACGTCAATTTTTATTTTAGATGCTAGACAAACTAACTTTATTGGAGAGTTTGATCCTGGCTCAGGATGAACGCTGGCGGCGTGCCTAATAC
>NZ_JBQAHZ010000034.1:0-48553 GCF_051917185.1 Bacillus cereus group sp. MYBK108-1 | reverse complement strand
ATGATCAGGTTGATAGGTTCGAGGTGGAAGCATGGTGACATGTGGAGCTGACGAATACTAATAGATCGAGGACTTAACCATATAATATGTAGCAATGTTATCTAGTTTTGAAGGAATATGCCTTCATAGTTTGGTGATGATGGCAGAGAGGTCACACCCGTTCCCATACCGAACACGGAAGTTAAGCTCTCTAGCGCCGATGGTAGTTGGGACCTTGTCCCTGTGAGAGTAGGACGTCGCCAAGCAACTAAAAACACAAGTCATTTGATTTGTGTTTTTTTGTATTGTTAAAAAGAATGGGAAAGAAGTAATGGAAATACAAACACGTTGCCCAAGAGTTAATCATATTATATAAAAGATGGGTGTATATTTTTCTGTAAATTGTTAAGGATTAGAAGTATAAAATAGGTTCACTTAAATAGGGAGGGAAGATTATGAAATTACAAAGTGAAGTTTGTATTGTTTGTGAGACAAAAAGAAAAGAAGGTATATATGTTTATAATAATTTAATATGCCATGAATGTGAAAAGGATATGGTGAATACAGAGACAGATGATCCGAAATATATATATTATTTAAAGCAGCTTCGAAAATTAGAAGTATCATATTTTTAAATAGGCATATGCCTATTATTTTTTTTGTTCTGTATAATAGATAGAGAATGAATAATAAGGAAGAGATGTAGATGAATCAAAATCGTATGCCTTTATATGAGGCGTTAATAGAGTTTAAAGAAAGAGGGCCGTTATCCTTTCATGTTCCTGGTCATAAGAATGGTTTAAACTTCCCTCAGGAGGCAATAAGAGAGTTTAAAGGTATTCTATCTATTGATGTAACTGAATTAGCAGGACTAGATGATTTGCATAGTCCGTTTGAATGTATAGATGAGGCACAACAATTATTGGCTGAAGTTTATAATACAAAGAGAAGTTATTTTTTAATTAATGGTTCAACAGTCGGGAACTTAGCAATGATTTTGTCTTGTTGCGGGGAACATGATATTGTTCTTGTACAAAGAAATTGTCATAAATCAATTATTAATGGTTTAAAACTTGCGGGAGCAAATCCCATTTTTTTAGATCCATGGATTGATGAAGCTTATAACGTACCAGTGGGAGTTCGTAATGAAATTATTAAGAACGCAATTGGAAAGTATCCAAATGCGAAAGCACTTATTTTAACGCATCCTAATTATTATGGTATGGGGATGGATTTAGAGGCAAGCATCGCTTTTGCACATGCACATAAAATCCCTGTTTTGGTAGATGAGGCACATGGGGCACATCTATGTTTGGGAGAACCATTTCCGAAGTCAGCATTAACATATGGTGCAGATATTGTAGTTCATTCTGCACATAAAACATTACCCGCAATGACAATGGGTTCCTATTTACATATTAATAGTCATTTAGTAGACGAAGATAAGGTTACTACTTATTTAAGTATGCTACAATCTAGTAGTCCATCGTATCCAATTATGGCTTCCTTGGATATAGCACGCTTTACAATGGCGCGTATAAAAGAAGAAGGTCACAGTGAAATTGTTGAGTTTTTACGAAGATTTAAGGAACAATTACGTTCTATTCCCCAAATCGCCATTTTAGAATATCCGTTGCAAGATGAGTTAAAGGTCACCGTACAAACTCGTTGTCAGTTATCAGGGTACGAATTACAGTCTGTATTTGAAAAGGTCGGTATATATACAGAGATGGCTGATCCGTACAATGTCCTATTTATTTTACCCTTACAAGTAAATGAGGGATATATGAAGGTTATAGAGATGATCCGAGTAGCATTGCAACATTATGAGGTGAAAGACAAGAGGGAATCTATTCGTTATACTTATAATGGTGAATTCTCTCTTTTACCGTATACGTATAAACAACTAGACGGATATGAAACAAAGATAGTATCTATAGAAGAGGCTGTTGGAATGATAGCGGCGGAAATGGTGATTCCGTATCCACCTGGAATTCCATTAATTATGTATGGAGAGAGAATTACTTCAGAGCATAAAGAGCAAATTATGTATTTAGAAAGAGCAGGAGCTCGTTTTCAAGGTAATACGAAATATATGAAAGTGTATGATATAGAAAGTAGGTTTTAGGATGAAGGGATTATTTGTAACAATTGAGGGCCCAGAAGGTTCAGGTAAAACAACGTTAATTAAAAGCTTATTGCCATATTTTGAACAAAAAGCACAGAAGGTAATGGCGACAAGGGAACCAGGCGGTATTGCAATTTCTGAGGACATTAGGACGATTTTACATAAACAAGAATATACGATGATGGAAGCACGTACAGAAGCGCTTCTTTATGCTGCTGCGCGCAGACAACATTTAGTAGAAAAAGTTATGCCAGCACTTAATGAGAACTACCTCGTGTTATGTGATCGTTTTATAGATAGCTCTTTAGCATACCAAGGCTATGCAAGAGGATTGGGTATGGATAAGGTATTTGAAATAAATCGTTTCGCAACAGAGGACTGTATGCCTAGTTTAACAATTTATCTAGACATTGAGCCTGAGGTTGGTTTGGCTCGGATTGAAAAAGATGCAGGACGTGAAGTAAATCGACTAGATATGGAAGATATCTCTTTCCATAAAAGTGTGCGCGAAGGGTATTTACAAGTTGTAGAACGTTTCTCGGATCGTATTGTATTGGTAAATGCTGATCAACCGATGGAAAAACTTATAGAAGAAGTTGTTCAGATTATAGAAGATAAATTGTTATAATAGAAGGAAAGAATGAAATAAGTGAGGTATGCATTATGACGAAGACGTGGGAGCAGCTTTCTGCTATACAACCCATCGGTGTAAAAATGTTGATGAATAGCATTGCAAAAGAGCGTATATCCCACGCTTACTTGTTAGAGGGAGGGAAAGGGACAGGAAAGTTTGCGACAGCAATTCAAATGGCCAAGAGTTTCCTCTGTTCTGAGCGGAATGGAGTAGAGCCCTGCCATGTATGTACAAACTGTAAGCGAATTGATTCAGGTAACCACCCTAACTTACATATTGTAAAACCAGACGGATTATCTATTAAGAAGCAGCAAATTCATGATTTACAAGAAGAGTTTTCCAAAACAGGATTAGAGGCAAATAAAAAAATATATATTATTGAGCACGCAGATCGTATGACAGCAAATGCGGCAAATACACTTTTGAAATTTTTAGAAGAACCAAGTAGTGATACAACTGCTATTTTACTTACTGAACAAAGTCATCAAATTTTAAATACGATTTTATCTCGCTGCCAAGTTGTTACGTTTAGACCGTTACCTACGGAATCTTTAATTAGAAGATTACAGGATGAAGGGATTACAGCATCTTTATCGACACTTGCTGCTCAACTTACAAATAGTTTTGATGAAGCTTTAGCTTTATGTAGTGATGAATGGTTTGCACAAGCACGAGCTTTAGTGATAAAATTATGTGAAGCGCTCGAAAAAGATAAAACCTCTATTTTTTTTGTACAAGAAAAATGGGGAAAACACTTTGGAGAGAAAGAACAATTACAGCAAGGTTTAGATATGTTACTCCTTATTTATAAGGATTTATTATATGTTCAACTTGGAGAAGAAGATCGTCTTGTTTTTCATGAGCAGAAAGAGATGTTTGAATCGTTTTCCTATGCTCAGAAGCGCATTGTATCAGCTCTCTTTAATATATTAGAGGCAAAAAATAGAATCAACGCTAATGTAAATGCGCAGCTTGTGTTCGAACAGTTAGTGTTGCGGTTGCAGGAGGGATGACCGTTTTGTATGATGTAGTAGGTGTTCGCTTTAAGAAGGCCGGAAAGGTATATTACTTTGATCCAAACCAGTTCGATATCTCTGAAAATGAGTTTGTCATTGTAGAAACGGTAAGAGGTATTGAATACGGAAAAGTAGTTATTACCAAAAAACAAGTTGATGAAAACGACGTTGTATTACCGCTAAAAAAGGTTATTCGTATTGCAAATGAAAATGATCGTACCATTGTTGAAGAGAACAAACATGCTGCCAAAGAAGCATATCAAGTCTGTCAACAAAAGGTAGTAGAGCATAATCTTGATATGAAACTTGTAGATGTAGAGTATACATTCGATCGTAATAAGATTATTTTCTATTTTACTGCGGATGGTCGGATCGATTTCCGCGAACTAGTGAAGGACTTAGCCGCAATTTTTAGAACAAGAATTGAACTAAGACAAATTGGTGTTCGTGATGAAGCGAAGATGCTAGGTGGTATTGGTCCATGTGGTCGTATGCTTTGTTGTTCTACTTTTTTAGGGGATTTTGAACCTGTATCCATTAAAATGGCAAAGGATCAAAATTTATCATTAAATCCTGCAAAAATCTCTGGTTTATGTGGTCGCTTAATGTGTTGCTTAAAATATGAGAATGATGAATATGAGGCAGCAAAGGAACAACTTCCTGATTTAGATCAACGTATACAAACCCCGCATGGTACTGGCCGTGTTATCGGATTAAATATTTTAGAAAGATTAATTCAAGTGGAACTAGTAGACAAGGAACGGATAGTAGAATATACGTTAGATGAGTTAGTGAATAAAGGGGTCGTTTCGAGTCAAACCACAGATTAATGAGGTGGGTGCTTGTGGAGAAAAAAGATATTTTTGAATCGGTTTCTAGTATGGAAGAGCAAATTGGACATTTATATAAACAGTTGGGAGAGTTAAAACAGCATCTTGCAGAGTTGTTGGAAGAAAACCAGCATATAAAAATGGAAAATAACAATTTGCGACACCGTTTTGAAGAAGTGCAGAATAAAGAAAAACAAAAAACTCAAAAACGTAAAGAAGTGAAGCCGAAAACAGATATTGGTGAAGGCTATGACAATTTAGCGAGACTATATCAAGAAGGTTTTCATATTTGCAATCTACATTATGGAAGTGTACGTAAAGAGGGAGATTGTTTGTTCTGTCTTTCATTCTTAAATAAAAAGTGAAATTACCTTTCCAATTATAATTGGAAAGGTAATTTTTTATACATGAAATAGGGTAGGTTAAGGGTAAGAAAAGGAGCAGTATATGAATTTATATGAAGATGAACGTTTAGATTACTTATTAGCACAAGACATGAAGATTATACAAAGCCCATCAGTATTTAATTTTTCTTTAGATGCCGTTTTACTCGCAGATTTTGCATGGGTACCAATTCAAAAGGGGAATTTACTTGATTTGTGTACAGGTAACGCGGTTGTTCCCCTTCTATTAAGTACAAGAACAAAAGGAAATATTACTGGTGTGGAAATTCAAGAACGCTTATATGATATGGGAGTAAGAAGTGTTCAATACAATGGGTTGGAAGAAAGAATTCACCTCATACATGGAGATTTGAAAGATATGCCAGAGAAACTTGGGCGTCATCAATATGATGTTGTTACATGTAATCCACCATATTTTCAAACACCTCAAACTTCAGAGAAAAATATGAATGAACATTTAGCGATAGCTCGTCATGAAATTATGTGTACATTAGAAGATGTTGTATCTGCAAGTAGTCAGTTAGTAAAACAAGGTGGGAAAGTAGCGTTTGTACATCGTCCAGGGCGATTACTAGACATTGTCACATTAATGCGTAAATATAAAATTGAACCAAAGCGTGTGCAATTTGTTTATCCTAAGGTTGGAAAAGAAGCAAATACATTGTTAATTGAAGGAATTAAGGATGGAAATGCAGATTTGAAAATTTTACCGCCTCTCGTTGTATATGAGAACAATAACGAATATACAAAGGAGCTACGTTCAATTTTATATGGAGAAGAATAAGCACTTTTTTTATGTGGTAGAGTGCTCTGATGGAAGTTATTATGCTGGATATACAAACCATATAGAAAAGAGAATTCAGACTCATAATAGCGGCAAAGGGGCTAAGTATACACGCGTCAGGCTTCCTGTCGTTTTAAAATATGTAGAGACCCACGATGATAAGCGTACAGCTATGCAAGCGGAGTATTACTTTAAGCAATTAACGAGAAAACAAAAAGAGGCATATATGCAAAAAGGAGAACGCTATGTGGCAACAAAAAAGCTTTCAACAAAATGAAAAGGGAGTTTTATATTTAGTACCAACTCCTATTGGAAATCTAGAAGATATGACATTTCGTGCAATCCGAATTTTAAAAGAAGTTGATTTAATTGCTGCTGAAGATACGAGACAAACGAAAAAACTTTGTAATTATTTTGAAATTGAAACACCTGTCACGAGTTATCATGAGCACAATAAAGAAGTAAGTGGGAAGAAACTATTAGAGAAATTAGAGGATGGAAAGAATGTAGCACTTGTTAGTGACGCTGGTATGCCGTGTATTTCTGATCCAGGTTACGATATTGTCGTTGAGGCAGTAGCTGAGCAATATCATGTAATTCCGCTTCCTGGAGCAAATGCAGCCCTTACAGCATTAATTGCATCCGGTCTTGAAACAAAGCAGTTTTATTTCTATGGTTTCTTGCAGAGAAACAAAAAGGAACGGAAGATGGAGTTAGAAAAGCTTCGTTATGTACAAACTACAATGATGTTTTATGAAGCACCTCATCGTTTAGATGATACTTTAATTTCGATGCAGGAAGTGTTGGGAAATAGAGAGATTGTATTATGTCGAGAGTTAACGAAAAAATTTGAGGAATTTATTCGAGGAACAATCGAAGAAGTAATTGAGTGGACGAAGCAAAATGAAGTACGTGGTGAGTTTTGTATTTTAGTAGCTGGTTCAACAGAAGAACCTGCTCCAGAAGAACAATGGTGGGAATCTCTTTCGGTATATGATCATATTGAATATTATATAAATGAAAAAAGTATGAATTCAAAAGAAGCGATTAAAACAGTCGCTAAAGATCGAGATTTGTCGAAAAGAGATGTATATCAAATCTATCATGTCGATAAAAAATAAGCTTCTCATAATTGAGAAGCTTATTTTGCTGTTTCGATATAATCTTGAAGTTCGTTTAAGATTTGCTCAGCGCCTTCTTTGCTTAAGATGATTTTACCTTCAGCTAAAGAAAGGTTACCGTCAGATACTTCACCAGTTACTTGGCAAGTCATGTTTGGTTTATATTTCTTTAAGATGATTTTTTCGTCATCAACATAGATTTCAAGAGCGTCCTTTTCTGCAATACCTAAAGTACGGCGTAATTCGATTGGAATTACTACACGACCTAATTCATCAACTTTACGAACAATACCAGTAGATTTCATAATTTTTTTCCTCCTAAATAAATAGTTTATAAGTTTCGAGTCTATTTTTAGATTCGTCATTTTTCGACAAAATACCCTATGGACATATGATACCAATCATTTACATTTCCGTCAATTCTTAAATTCTATATTTTTTAAAAAGATTTATAGATTTCTTATTTCTTATATATAATATATTGAGAGGAAATTCCACAATTATTTACATTATTTTCTGAAAAAATAATAAATTAAAAGTGGATATTGTATATTTTTTTGAAATATGAGCAATAGATGATAAAGATATTGAGCATTAAGACCTAAATTGAAAATTAGGTTGGCGTAAAGAAGATAAGTTAGATTTGGGCTGCTCGTAAAAGCCCAATTAACGTGGGCTAATAATTAGTGGGGAGGAACAAAAACCCTACTGATTAAAGTTTCACTTTATATATGAGTTTTTGATATACTGTTTATAAATACATATGAGGTTATTCGGGAGGTCCAAAACAATGACAGAGGAAAATAAGTCCTTTTATATTACTACCCCAATTTATTATCCAAGTGGAAAATTACACATTGGACATGCTTATACGACAGTAGCAGGAGATGCGATGGCACGATATAAGCGTATGCAAGGTTATAATGTGCATTATTTAACAGGAACTGATGAACATGGACAGAAGATCCAAAAGAAAGCAGAAGAGTTAAATATTACGCCACAGGCATATGTTGATAACATTGTTGCAGGAATTAAAGAGCTTTGGGAGAAGATGGATATTTCTTATGATGATTTTATTCGTACAACTGAAGATCGTCATAAAGATGTTGTCGAAAAAATCTTTAAACAATTAGTAGATCAAGGTGACATTTATCTTGATGAATATGAAGGTTGGTATTCTGTACAAGATGAGACGTTCTATACAGAGCATCAATTAGTAGATCCAATTATGGAAGGCGACAAAGTAGTTGGAGGAAAAAGCCCAGATAGTGGTCATGATGTAGAACTTGTTCGTGAAGAATCTTATTTCTTTAGAATGGGTAAATATGTCGACAGACTATTAAAGTTCTATGAAGATAATCCACATTTCATTCAGCCGGAGTCTCGTAAAAATGAAATGATTAATAATTTTATTAAACCGGGATTAGAAGATTTAGCAGTTTCTCGTACTTCATTTGACTGGGGAGTTCGTGTTCCTGGTAACCCAAAACACGTTATTTACGTATGGGTTGACGCATTATCTAACTATATTACGGCGTTAGGTTATGGAACAGCAAATGAAGAGAAATATAAAAAATTCTGGCCTGCAGATGTGCATTTAGTTGGGAAAGAAATTGTTCGTTTCCATACAATTTATTGGCCGATAATTTTAATGGCATTAGATTTACCTCTTCCGAAGAAAGTCTTTGCTCATGGCTGGATTTTAATGAAGGATGGAAAGATGAGTAAGTCAAAAGGAAACGTAGTAGATCCAGTTACATTAATCGATCGTTACGGATTAGATGCATTACGTTATTACCTACTTCGTGAAGTTCCATTTGGATCTGATGGCGTATTTACACCAGAAGGATTTGTGGAGCGTATTAATTTCGACTTAGCAAATGACTTAGGTAATTTATTAAATCGTACAGTAGCTATGATTGATAAGTACTTTAACGGAGAAATCCCTGCATTTAAAGCAAATGTGACGGAATTTGATGAAACGTTAGTAGCGTTTGCACAAGATACTTTGAAAAAAGTAGAAGAAGCAATGGAGAATATGGAGTTCTCTGTAGCGTTAGGATCTATTTGGCAACTAGTTAGTCGTACGAATAAATATATTGATGAAACACAACCATGGGTATTAGCAAAAGATGAGAATGATCGTGAAAAGTTAGCCTCTGTAATGGCTCATTTAGCAGAAGTACTTCGTCAAACAGGTATTATGCTTATGCCATTCTTAACAGTAGCACCAAGCAAGATGTTTGCTCAGCTTGGCCTTACTGATGAAGCTCATAAATCTTGGGAAAGTCTATCTACAATTGGCTGCATTCCAGCTGGAACAAAAGTAGAAAAAGGAAACCCAATTTTCCCTCGTTTAGAAATGGAAGTGGAAGTAGAGTACATTAAAGAACAAATGAAAAGCTCTGCTCCTAAAGTAGAAGAGAAAAAAGAAGAAGAACCGAAGGCAGAAGAAATTACAATTGATGATTTCTTTAAAGTAGAATTACGCGTAGCTGAAGTACTATCTGCTGAACCTGTGAAAAAAGCAGACAAGCTGTTAAAAATTCAACTAGACTTAGGTACAGAAAAGCGTCAAGTTGTTTCTGGAATTGCAAAATTCTATTCGCCGGAAGACTTAAAAGGTAAAAAGGTTATTTGTGTAACAAACTTAAAACCTGTAAAATTACGCGGTGAATTATCGCAAGGTATGATTTTAGCGGGTGAAGAGAATGGCGTATTGTCATTAGCATCAATTGACCAAAATCTACCAAATGGTACAAAAATCAAGTAATTAAGACAAGAAAAGAGATGTTTCACGTGTAACATGTGTGAAGCGTCTTTTTTCTTTTTACACTCTCTATTTTTGCATTAAGATTGTAGTATTGTTATCGTTAAGTTATTAAAGAACTTATTTTTGTAGAATAAACTTGATTTCAATATAAAAGGAGTTATGTATTATGTTGTTTGATACACATTCACATTTGAATGCAGAGCAATTCGAAGGAGATTTGCAAGAGGTTATTGCCCGAATGAAAGAAGCGGGAGTTACTTATACAGTTGTTGTTGGTTTTGATGAAGTAACGATAAAAAAGGCGATGGAATTAGCTGAAGCCTATGATTTTATTTACGCTGCGGTTGGGTGGCACCCAGTTGATGCAATCGACATGACAGAAGAACATTTAGCTTGGTTAGAAGAACTTGCTTCTCATCCTAAAGTCGTTGCACTTGGAGAAATGGGCTTAGATTATCACTGGGATAAGTCTCCAAAAGAAATACAGAAAGAAGTATTCCGTAAACAAATTGCATTAGCGAAAAAAGTAAAATTGCCGATTATTATACATAACCGCGATGCAACTCAAGATATTGTTGATATTCTAGAAGAAGAGAATGCAGCTGAAGTAGGAGGCATTATGCATTGCTTTAGCGGCAGCGTAGAGGTAGCAGAGCGATGTGTTGATATGAACTTTTTAATTTCGTTAGGTGGACCAGTTACATTTAAAAACGCTAAGAAGCCGAAAGAGGTTGCTACGGAGATTCCATTAGAGAAATTGTTAATAGAGACGGATTGTCCGTATTTAACACCGCATCCATTTCGAGGGAAACGAAATGAACCGAGTTATGTAAAACTCGTGGCAGAAGAAATTGCGAATTTAAAAGGAATTTCTTATGAGGAAGTAGCAGAAATGACAACTAAAAATGCAAAAGTTTTATTTGGTGTTGAATAAAAAAGAATGGGGAAACCTGTTCTTTTTTATTTTGAGAAAAACTAGTAGAAGTGATGAAGAAAATAAATGTGAATGATGAAGTGTTACAATAAGGACAGAGAACAAAGATTTTTCTATTCTATTTTTTAAAATATAAGAATGGGGAAAATAATAATGGAAAAGTCGTCATTTTTTTGTTTTACTAAGTAGAGACGAAATGAGTGTGGAGGCAAGCATGAAAATAAAAGAGATTATCGTTGTAGAAGGTAAAGATGATACAGTTGCGATTAAGCGTGCTGTTGATGCGGATACAATTGAAACGAACGGTTCAGCAATCGGTGATCATGTTATTGAGCAAGTTAAATTAGCGCAGCAAAAAAGGGGCGTTATTATTTTCACAGATCCGGATTATCCTGGAGAGCGTATTCGAAAAATTATTTCTGACAAGGTTCCTGGCTGTAAGCATGCCTTTTTACCGAAGGAAGAAGCGCTTGCTAAAAGGAAAAAGGGTGTTGGGATCGAACACGCTTCTAATGAGTCGATTCGCCGCGCTCTAGAGAATATACATGAAGAAATGGAAGCTTACACAAGTGAAATTAGTTGGAGTGATTTAGTCGATGCAGGCTTAGTGGGCGGAGAAATGGCAAAGAGCCGCAGAGAAAGAATGGGTAAGCTATTAAAGATTGGTTATACAAATGCAAAACAGTTACATAAACGATTACAGATGTTTCAAGTTTCAAAGGAATCATTTGCAGAAGCTTATAAGCAAGTAATACAGGAGGAAAAAAAATGAAGGATATCGCAACGCCAAATCGTACAAAAGACATTGTTGAAAAGTATGGATTTTCATTCAAAAAAAGTTTAGGACAAAACTTTTTAATTGATACAAATGTATTAAATCGTATTGTCGATCATGCAGAAATTGGTTCAGAAAGTGGTGCAATTGAAATTGGACCAGGTATTGGTGCATTAACAGAGCAATTAGCAAAGCGTGCTAAAAAAGTAGTGGCTTTTGAAATTGATCAAAGACTATTACCAATTTTAGATGAGACGTTAGCGCCATATGGTAACGTTACAGTTATTAATAAAGACGTACTAAAAGCAGATGTACATGAAGTATTTAATGAGCAATTTGAAGAAGGGCAAGATGTAATGGTAGTAGCTAACTTACCATACTATATTACAACGCCAATTTTATTTAAATTGCTTGAAGAAAAGTTACCAGTTCGTGGATTTGTTGTTATGATGCAAAAAGAAGTTGGAGATCGTTTAGCTGCTAAACCTGGAACGAAAGAGTATGGTTCTTTATCGATTGCTATTCAGTATTATACAGAAGTTGAAACAGTTATGACTGTACCGCGTACAGTGTTTGTACCACAGCCAAATGTTGATTCTGCAATTATTCGCCTTCTAAAGCGTCCGAAACCGGTTGTAGAGGTGACAGATGAAACATTCTTCTTTGAAGTAGTACGAGCAAGTTTCGCACAGCGCCGTAAAACTTTGATGAATAATTTATCAAATAATTTAAATGGTTTCCCGAAAGATAAGGAATTATTGGATCGAATTTTAACAGAAGTAGGAATTGATCCAAAGCGAAGAGGCGAAACGCTATCTATTGAAGAGTTTGCAACATTAAGTAATGCATTAGTTCTTCATAAATTATCATAAGAATATGAAAGGGACAGTTCAAGTTGAACTGTCCCTTTTGTCACCTTTCTCTCTTTAAATTCATACTTTAAAAACAGGTAAGATGGCCTAATGAGTTTGGAGGTAGGAGAATGGTTTTACATGTTGGAGAATTAGTGGAACGATATTCTCATAAGAGGGATATTCTTTTTCGTATTATAGAAATAAAAGGCGAGATAGCTATATTGTTTGGAGAGGAAATTAGACTGGTGGCGGATGCGCCACTTGAAGATTTAATTAGTATAGATCAAAGAGAACATAAAAAAAGGGTGAAGCGTGAGAAAGAAACAATGGAGCGCACGTATCGTTTGTTTCAACAAGATTATGTACTGATGAAACAAAGGCATGAACATACTTCAACTGGTGGATACACAAGTGAGGTGAATTATTTTCAAATGCCGGGACGTGTATTGCATATAGATGGAGACCCTTTATATTTGCGCAAGTGCTTAGATTTATATAATAAAATTGGCGTTCCTGTTCAAGGTATTCATTGTAAAGAAACGGAGATGCATGAAAAAGTAGTAGACTTAATAGATCACTTTCGCCCAGACATTCTCGTTATTACAGGGCATGATGCATATACAAAATCAAAAGGAGTGAAGGGAGATTTAGCGGCATATAGGCATTCAAGACATTTTGTACAGGCTGTTCGTGAAGTGCGAAAAAAATATCCATCATTGGATCACCTTGTTATTTTTGCTGGGGCATGTCAATCACATTTTGAGGCACTAATTCGTGCAGGGGCCAATTTCGCTAGTTCACCATCTAGAATTAATATTCATGCACTAGATCCTGTATATGTAGTTGGTAAAATTAGTTTTACTTCATTTATGGAGAGAGTCAATGTATGGGATGTCGTACGTAATACAATTACTGGTGAAAAGGGACTAGGTGGAATTGAAACGAGAGGGATTTTACGAACGGGATTACCTTTTCAACATTACGAAGAGTAAGCAGGATACATATGTATCTTGCTTTTTTGTATGGAAGGATTTAAATGAATTTGGATAAAAAGAGGTAAGAACGTGCAGACTACGTAATGATACTTTTACAATATAGTATTTCTTCTATCTATTCAAACGCAGGATGATATTAGCTGTGAATCGCGGTTAATAATTAGGATAGATATATCGTGCTTTAAGTGTTCAATCTAAATTACAGCGAGGTGTAGCGAAGTATATGTCAAAACGTTTAGATGAAATTAAAAGCGAATTAGATCACCATCTTGGACAGCGACTTATGTTAAAAGCAAATAGTGGAAGAAGAAAAACTGTGGAGCAATCAGGTGTACTAGCAGAAACATACCGTTCCGTTTTTGTTGTACAATTAGATCAACAAGAAGATGCGTTGCAACGTGTATCTTATAGTTATGCAGATGTTTTAACAGAGACAGTAGAGTTAACATTTTATGGAGACCCTCATAATGAGGTCATTTTATAATCCGTATATCATTACATATATTCCCATAAATGAAAAGCTATATTATTTTGCATACTAACTATACCGTAGCAAAATAAGGAGGGACTCTGCATTGAGTAGACGAAGAGGTGTCATGTCAAACCAATTTAAAGAAGAGCTAGCAAAAGAGCTTGGCTTTTATGATGTTGTTCAGAAAGAAGGATGGGGCGGAATTCGTGCGAAAGATGCTGGTAACATGGTGAAACGTGCTATAGAAATTGCAGAACAGCAATTAATGAAACGAAACCAGTAGTTGTAAGATACTTTCTATGCTACGGTAGCCGAGGAGACATTCCTCGGCTTTTTGTACTCTAAAAGGTGCCATCATTTTACATAAGTAGTTTCATTCTGAATGCTTTTCGTTATAATTAGGGAAGTGTCATCGTCTTACTATAAATTTATGGTAAAATAAACGATAAAAGATTGAGTACATAGAGTGGGTGAATAGATTGAAGCTACTAGTGAAAGCACCAGCAAAGATTAATCTGTCGTTAGATGTACTGGGAAAAAGACAAGACGGATATCATGAAGTGAAAATGATTATGACAACCATTGATTTAGCAGATCGTCTAGAACTAACGGAATTAGCAGAAGACCGTATTGAAATTTTATCCCATAATCGGTATGTCCCAGACGACCAACGAAATTTAGCTTATCAGGCAGCGAAATTATTAAAAGAGAAGTTTAATGTAAAAAAAGGTGTATCTATTACTATTGAAAAAACGATTCCAGTAGCAGCTGGATTAGCAGGTGGAAGTAGTGATGCAGCAGCCACATTACGTGGTCTTAATAAATTATGGAATTTAGGGCTTACAATTGATGAGTTAGCAGAGCTTGGCGCAGAAATTGGATCAGATGTATCGTTCTGTGTATACGGAGGCACAGCAATTGCCACTGGAAGAGGAGAGAAAATTGAGCATATAAAGACTCCGCCTTCTTGTTGGGTTATTTTAGCGAAACCACATATAGGTGTATCTACTGCTGATGTGTATGGAAATTTAAAGTTAAATCGAGTTACACATCCGAATGTAGATAAAATGGTTGATGTCATAAATTCTGGTGATTATAAAGGAATTTGTGATACTGTTGGTAACGTTTTAGAAGATGTAACATTTGGAATGCATCCTGAAGTTGCCCGTATTAAATCACAGATGAAGCGATTTGGAGCGGATGCTGTATTAATGAGTGGAAGTGGTCCAACTGTATTTGGACTTGTACACCATGATTCACGAATGCATCGCATTTATAACGGATTAAAAGGATTTTGTGAACAAGTCTATGCGGTACGTTTATTAGGAGAGCGAGAAACGCTTGAATAAAGACGTATAATACGTTATGATTTGTTTAGAATATTCGTGATTTGAGGTGAGAGTATGAAAATTAGAAGAAGTACAAGATTAGTCGATATGACTTATTACTTGCTACAAAACCCTCGTCAGCTAGTATCTCTCACTTTTTTTGCTGAAAGGTATCAATCGGCTAAGTCTTCCATTAGTGAAGATTTAGTTATTATTAAGCAAACGTTTGAACAACAAGGGGTCGGCACATTGCAAACGATACCAGGAGCAGCAGGAGGAGTGAAATATATACCGTATATAAGTGAAGAAGAGGCAGATCTAATTATTGATGAGCTTTGTGGCTTATTTGAAAACCCAGATCGTATTTTGCCTGGCGGTTACTTATACATGACAGATTTATTGAGTAATCCTCGCCATATTAATGGCGCAGGTCGTTTGTTTGCTTCTGTTTTTGCTAGGCAACCAATTGATGCAGTTATGACGGTGGCAACGAAGGGGATTCCACTTGCTTATGCAGTGGCAAATTACTTAGATGTACCAGTTGTAATTGCAAGGAAAGATAATAAGGTAACAGAAGGTCCGACTGTTAGTATTAACTATGTGTCGGGTTCTTCTAAACGAATTCAAACAATGACGTTAGCAAAACGCAGTCTTCCAGAAGGGTCGAATGTTTTAATTATTGATGACTTCATGAAAGCTGGCGGAACAATTCAAGGTATGATGAGTATGTTAGAAGAGTTCAAGGCTAATGTTGTTGGTATTGGTGTATTAGTAGAATCCACAGATATTGAAGAACGACTAATTAATAATTTTGTATCATTAATTCGTCTATCGGAAGTTGATGTGAAAGAAAAAACGATTCAAGTGGAAAAAGGGAATTATTCTCTTGCGCCATTTGATGAAGGGCTTGTAGAGGCGGAATAAAAGATAGAGCAGATAGCTCTATCTTTTTTTATTTTATTTATAGATTATAAAATAGATGGACAAACTGCCTTTCGTACACTATTTTTAAAGAGTAAAATAAATAATAAAAGGGTGAAAAGTATGAAAGTTGTTCAAACAAGCAAGGCACCACAAGCAATTGGACCTTATTCACAGGGGATTATTGTAAATAACATGTTCTATAGCTCAGGACAAATTCCATTGACGGCAAATGGGGAGCTTGTAACAGGAGATGTAACAGTACAAACAGAACAAGTATTTCAAAATTTACAAGCGGTATTAGAGGAAGCAGGTGCTTCATTTGATACAGTCGTAAAAACAACAGTATTTTTAAAGGACATGGATGATTTTAATGCTGTGAATGAAGTGTATAGCTCTTATTTCTCTACTCATAAACCAGCTCGATCTTGTGTGCAAGTAGCAAAATTACCGAAAGATGTTTCCGTTGAAATTGAAGTAATCGCCCTAGTTAAGTAACCTTTTGTAAGCGATAACCTCCACTAATCTCTATATTCAACTACTTTAAAAATTTTTATCTTAAAAATTTTTAAAAAATTAAAGGGAAAATAGAAAATTTGTGGAATTTATACAAATATATCGCTTATTTAGAAAAGGGTGGTGAACACAAGATGGAAGTGACTGACGTAAGATTACGCCGCGTAAACACAGAAGGCCGCATGAGAGCAATTGCCTCTATTACTCTAGACCATGAATTTGTTGTTCATGATATTCGTGTAATTGATGGTAATAATGGATTATTTGTAGCAATGCCAAGTAAACGTACTCCAGATGGAGAGTTCCGTGACATTGCACATCCAATTAATTCTGGTACACGCTCTAAAATTCAAGATGCGGTTTTAACAGAGTATCATCGTTTAGGCGAGTTAGAAGAGGTTGAGTTTGAAGAAGCGGGTGCTTCGTAAAATTCGAATGAAAAGGGCTTTTGACAAAAAGCCTTATAATTTTGTAGCAAACTCCTGTAAGCATTTACAGGGGTTTGTTTTTTTTGCTTTATATTTGGAAACTGCATAATTTATTAACATAAAAAGAAGAAACTACTAATTTTTTCAAAATCATTTTAAATAGTATAGCTTATTTCTTAAAAAAGATACTAAAGAGTAAAACATCTTATAAGAATTATGGTAAAATTTAATAGTTAAAATGTGTTTCTTGAAATATATGATGATTTAGGATAATATCTTTAATGGATAAATAGGTTGCGATGGAGGGTCTATATGTCAAACAGATTTGCAGTGATTCTAGCTGCAGGTAAAGGCACACGTATGAAGTCTAAGCTATACAAAGTGCTGCATCCTGTATGTGGAAAACCTATGGTACAACACGTAGTCGATCAAGTATCTCAATTAGGATTGCAGAAACTTGTAACGGTTGTTGGACATGGTGCTGAAATGGTACAAGAACAGCTAGGGAACGTAAGTGAATTTGCATTACAAGCAGAACAACTTGGTACAGCACATGCTGTAGATCAAGCTGCAAGTGTACTTGCAAATGAAGAAGGAACAACTTTAGTTATTTGTGGTGATACGCCTCTAATAACTGCTGAAACAATGGAAGCATTACTTCAGCAACATAAAGAAGCAGGAGCAATGGCGACGGTGCTAACAGCATACATAGAAGAGCCTGCTGGATATGGCCGTATTGTTCGTAATGAGAATGGTCATGTTGAAAAGATTGTTGAGCATAAAGATGCAAATGAGAAAGAATTAGCTATTAAAGAAATCAATACAGGTACGTATTGTTTTGATAATAAGGCTTTATTTGCTTCACTTTCTAAAGTTTCAAATGATAACGTGCAAGGTGAATATTACCTTCCAGATGTTATTGAGATTTTAAAAAATGAAGGTCATATCGTATCAGCTTATCAAACAGAGCAGTTCGACGAAACGTTAGGTGTTAACGACAGAGTCGCTCTATCGCAAGCGGAAATTATTATGAAAAACCGTATCAACCGAAAGAACATGGTAAACGGTGTTACAATTATTGATCCAAGTAACACTTATATTTCTGCTGATGCAGTTATCGGTAGTGATACAGTTCTTCATCCAGGAACAATTATTGAGGGGAACACTGTAATTGGCTCTGATTGTGAAATTGGACCGCATACAGTAATTCGCGATAGTGAAATTGGAGATCGTACGACAATTCGACAATCTACTGTACATGATAGTAAGCTTGGTACAGAAGTATCGGTTGGTCCATTTGCACATATTCGCCCAGATTCAGTTATTGGAGACGAAGTACGCGTTGGAAACTTCGTGGAAATCAAAAAAACTGTCTTTGGTAATAGAAGTAAAGCTTCACACTTGAGTTATATCGGGGATGCACAAGTTGGAGAAGACGTGAATCTTGGTTGTGGTTCAATTACGGTGAACTATGACGGTAAGAATAAATTCAAAACTGTGATTGGTAATGGGGTATTTATTGGATGTAATTCAAACCTTGTTGCTCCAGTAACAGTTGAAGATGGTGCTTATGTGGCAGCAGGCTCTACAATTACAGAGAATGTTCCATCAAAAGCATTATCGGTAGCACGTGCACGTCAAGTTAACAAAGAAGACTATGTTGATCAATTGCTGAATAAGAAAAAATCATAATGTGGAGGGTTAATCTAGATGTCGACTCAATATCTAAATTCTAATTTGAAAGTATTCTCTTTAAACTCTAATAAGGAACTTGCTGAGCAGATTGCAAAGCATATTGGAGTAGGGCTAGGAAAATGTTCTGTTGATCGTTTTAGTGATGGAGAAGTTCAAATTAACATTGAAGAAAGTATCCGTGGTTGCGATGTATTCATTATTCAATCTACAAGCTTCCCAGTAAACGAACATATCATGGAATTACTTATTATGATTGATGCATTAAAACGTGCATCTGCGAAAACAATTAATATTGTTATTCCTTACTATGGTTATGCGCGTCAAGACCGTAAAGCGCGTTCTCGTGAACCAATTACATCGAAACTTGTAGCAAACTTGCTTGAAACAGCAGGTGCAACTCGTGTAATCACTCTAGATTTACATGCTCCACAAATTCAAGGATTCTTTGATATCCCAATCGACCACTTAATGGGTGTACCGATTCTTTCAGATTACTTTGAAACAAAAGGTCTTAAAGATATCGTAATCGTGTCTCCTGACCATGGTGGTGTAACTCGTGCAAGAAAAATGGCAGATCGTCTAAAAGCACCAATCGCTATTATTGATAAGCGTCGTCCTCGCCCGAACGTATCAGAGGTAATGAACATTATCGGTAATATTGAAGGTAAAACAGCGATTTTAATTGATGACATCATTGATACAGCTGGTACAATTACATTAGCAGCAAACGCTCTTGTTGAGAACGGTGCTTCTGAAGTATATGCTTGCTGTACACACCCAGTATTATCTGGTCCAGCAATTGAGCGTATTCAAAATTCAAATATTAAAGAGTTAGTTGTAACGAACTCTATCGTATTACCAGAAGAGAAGAAAATCGACAAAGTACATGAACTTTCAGTTGCTCCATTAATCGGAGAAGCAATCATTCGTGTATACGAAGAAGAATCTGTGAGTGTATTATTCAATTAATTGGATAGAATGAGACGTAACCAAAATTGGTTACGTCTTTTCGTATCGAAAAAAGAAAGTAGTGGTACAAGAATGAAATTGATAGTAGGACTTGGGAACCCAGGTAGAGAATATGAATTAACAAGGCATAATATTGGATTTATGGCCATTGATGAACTTGCGAAGCGTTGGAACATTTCTTTGAATGAACAAAAATTTAAAGGTGTATTTGGTGCAGGGTTTGTTAATGGAGAAAAGGTAATCTTATTAAAGCCGCTAACATACATGAACTTATCTGGGGAAAGTATTCGTCCACTCATGGATTATTATAAAATTGATGTTGAGGACTTCGTTGTTATGTACGACGATTTGGACATTCCTGTAGGTAAATTGCGTCTTCGCATGAAAGGTAGTGCTGGTGGACATAATGGTGTAAAGTCAACGATTTCGCACCTAGGAACACAAGAATTTCAACGTATCCGTATGGGAATCGATCGCCCGAAAAATGGAATGAAGGTAGTCGATTATGTATTAGGACGCTTTACATCTGAAGAGATTCCGGATGTTAACCATTCTATTGAAAAAGCAGCGGATGCATGTGAAGAGTGGCTAAATAAGCCTTTTCTCCAAATCATGAATACTTTCAATAGTTAAAAATGAGATTGGGAATATTTCTCTTTTGTTTTACCCATACTAGTAGTAATTGAATTTTTAGGAGGCTAGTATGGAAGGGTATTATTATTGCAGACACTGCGGAGGTAATGTAGGCTCCATTAACGCAGAAAAAGTATATAGCGACGTTTTATTTCAACTAACAGAGCAAGAAGTAGTAGAAATGATTCATTTTCATGAGAATGGAAATATATATATAAAAACGATTTGTGAATCGTGTCAAGAAACGCTCGCATCTTATCCTGAGTATTATGAGTATGAAAAATTTCTGCAATAAAATGTTGTCGCTTTGGCATGTCCAAAGCATTTTTCTGTTTTCCTTTTCCAAAATATTTGCATAAAATAGAATGACTTGCTCTTTATGTTGAGAGGAGTTTTAAAAATGATAGGTTTATTAGAGCAATTTTATAAAAATGAAGAGATACAATCGGTTATTAATGGATTAGAAGATGGGTTAAAAGAACAACTTATATCAGGGATGGCAACGTCTTCTCGTTCGTTATTAATGGCGGCTTTATATAAAAAAACAAAAAAATCACAATTAATCGTGACACATAACTTATACCAAGCACAAAAAGTACATGAAGATTTAGTGGCGTTACTTGGTGAAAAAGATGTGTGGCTATATCCAGTGAATGAACTGATAGCATCGGAAATTGGGGTTGCAAGTCCAGAATTGAAGGCGCAACGTATAGAAGTGTTAAATCGCTTGGCTGCGGGAGAGAATGGAATCATTGTAGCGCCAGTGGCAGGATTGCGTAGATTTTTACCAATAAAAGAATTGTGGAAGCAAAAGCAAGTTGAAATCAATCTAGGGCAAGAGATTGATTTAGATGCGCTCTTGCATACTTTACATCATATTGGCTATGAACGTAAGTCGATGGTAGAAGCTCCAGGGGAGTTCAGTTTGCGTGGGGGAATATTAGATATTTATCCTTTAACTGAAGAACTACCATTTCGTATTGAATTCTTTGATACAGAAGTCGATTCTATTCGATTATTTGATGTGGATGAACAGCGTTCTCAAGGTAAAAAAGAAAGCGTTAGGTTTGGTCCGGCAACAGAGTTTTTATTTTCACAGGAAGAATTAAAATCAGGAATTCAGCATCTTGAAGAAGGTTTAACTAAGACGATGCAAAAACTTTCTGATGATAAACTAAAGACTACAGTGCTTGAGACGGTAAGTCATGAAATTGAGATGTTGAAAAACGGGCAAAGTATAGAACAGATGTTTAAATACTTATCTATTTTCTATAAAGAACCTGCTAGTCTGATAGATTATTTACCAGAAGACGGTGTTGTAATTTTAGACGAGATTTCCCGTATTCAAGAAACAGCATCGCATCTTGAAACAGAAGAGGCGGAATGGTATATATCACTTCTTGGTGAAGGAACAATTATTCAAGATTTATCTTTCTCTCACCCATTCGAGGGGTTTCTTCATCATAAAAAAAGAAGTTTTGTATATTTAACGTTATTCTTGCGTCATATCGCACACACACATCCGCAAAATATTGTTAATGTAACATGTAAAACAATGCAAGATTTCCATGGACAGATGAATTTGTTAAAAACAGAAATTGATAGATGGAATGAAGGGCATTTTACGACTGTTGTACTTGGAACAGATGATGAACGTGTGAAAAAATTACAACATATTTTAAGTGATTATGATATTGAGGCAGATATTGTAGAAGGTACAGATATCTTATTGCCTGGAAGGTTACAAATTGCTGTGGGTGATTTACATGCAGGATTTGAAATGCCGATGCAAAAGCTTGTTGTCATTACTGAAAAGGAGCTTTTTCATAAGAAAGTTAAAAAATCACAACGTAAACAAAAGTTATCGAATGCTGAACGTATTAAAAGTTATTCGGAATTAAAAGTTGGAGATTATGTAGTTCACGTAAATCATGGTATAGGTAAATTTTTAGGTATTGAGACATTAGAGATTAATGGTGTTCACAAAGATTATTTAAATATTAAATATCAAGGTAATGATAAGCTATACGTTCCAATTGAACAAATTGATCAAGTCCAAAAATATGTAGGATCTGAAGGTAAGGATCCGAAAGTTTATAAATTAGGCGGTAATGATTGGAAAAAGGTTAAAACGAAAGTTGAAAAATCTGTACAAGACATTGCGGATGACCTAATTAAACTATATGCTGAGCGCGAAGCTTCAAAAGGCTATGCATATACGCCAGATACGGCAGAACAACAAGAGTTCGAATCCTCTTTCCCATATCAAGAGACAGAGGATCAGTTACGTTCTATTGACGAGATTAAAAAAGATATGGAACGCGGACGCCCGATGGATAGGCTCCTTTGTGGTGACGTAGGGTATGGAAAGACTGAAGTGGCTATTCGTGCGGCATTTAAAGCAATTATGGATGAAAAACAAGTTGCAATTTTAGTACCGACAACGATTCTTGCGCAGCAACACTATGAAACAATTCGAGAGCGTTTTCAAGATTATCCGATCAATATAGGCTTATTAAGTAGATTCCGTACGAGAAAACAACAAAATGAAACAATTAAGGGCTTAAAGGATGGAACAGTAGATATTGTAATCGGAACACATCGTATTTTATCTAAAGATGTTACGTATAAAGATTTAGGGCTTCTTATTATTGATGAAGAACAAAGATTTGGTGTAACACATAAAGAAAAAATTAAACAATTGAAGGCAAATGTTGACGTATTAACATTAACGGCAACTCCGATTCCGCGGACGCTTCATATGTCTATGCTTGGTGTGCGCGACTTATCTGTTATTGAGACACCACCAGAAAATCGTTTCCCAGTCCAAACGTATGTAGTCGAGTATAATCCAGCGTTAATGCGAGAGGCAATAGAGCGAGAGCTTGCAAGAGGTGGTCAAGTTTACTTCCTATATAACCGTGTAGAGGATATTGAAAGAAAAGCAGATGAAATTTCGATGTTAGTTCCAGATGCCCGCGTAACGTACGCACATGGGAAAATGAACGAAAGCGAATTAGAGTCTGTTATGCTATCATTTTTAGAAGGACAGCATGATGTTCTTGTAAGTACAACAATTATTGAGACGGGTGTAGATATTCCGAATGTAAATACGTTAATTGTATTTGATGCAGATCGTATGGGATTATCACAGTTGTATCAGCTTCGTGGGCGTGTTGGACGTTCTAATCGTGTTGCGTATGCATACTTTGCATATAAACGTGACAAAGTGCTGTCAGAGGTTGCAGAGAAGCGTCTACAAGCAATTAAAGAGTTCACGGAACTTGGATCTGGTTTCAAAATTGCGATGAGAGATTTATCTATTCGTGGAGCAGGTAATTTGTTAGGGGCAGAACAGCATGGATTTATTGATTCTGTCGGATTTGATCTATATTCGCAAATGTTAAAAGATGCAATTGAACAGCGTAGAGGAACAGATGGGGCTGAAAATATAGTTAATGTTGAAATTGACTTAGAGGTAGATGCATATTTACCAGATGCTTATATTTCAGATAGTAAGCAAAAAATTATGATGTATAAACAATTTAGAGGTGTTTCTGCAATTGAGGATATTGAAGAATTGCAGGAAGAAATGATCGATAGATTTGGCGATTATCCACAAGAAGTTGGTTATTTATTACAAATTGCAAATATTAAAGTGTTGGCAATGAAAGAACAAATTGAATTAATTAAGCAGAATAAATTTGAAGTAACATTCCTATTTTCTGAACAATCAAGTCAAAATATTGATGGTGGAAAATTATTCATGCTCGGAAATAGTTTTGGACGTATGATCGGTTTAGGAATGGAAGGATCACAATTGAAAATTGTTATGAAAACAAATGGCTTAGAGACATCGAAGTGGTTAACAATTGCTGAAAATTTATTAAAAGGCTTACCAGATGTAAAAAAAGAAGTAATAAATGCCTAAAATAAGATAAAAAAATACAATTCGACGTGCATAGAAGAACTAATGTGTAAAATACTATGTCTAACAGTTGGTGATTTTTACATGAACAGGTAAATTCACCACTTTGATCATCAGTAGAAAGTGAGGCAGCATTAGAATGAAAGCAACTGGAATCGTACGTCGAATTGATGATTTAGGCAGGGTAGTAATCCCGAAGGAAATTCGTAGAACTTTACGTATTCGAGAAGGAGACCCACTAGAAATATTTGTTGATCGCGATGGAGAGGTAATTTTAAAGAAGTATTCTCCAATTAGTGAGCTAGGTGATTTTGCAAAAGAATATGCTGATGCTTTATATGACAGCTTAGGACATAATGTGCTTGTGTGTGATCGAGATTCTATCATCGCAGTATCAGGCGTATCGAAAAAAGAATACTTAAATAAAAGTGTTGGCGATCTAATTGAAAAAACGATGGAAGAACGAAAGTCTGTTATTATGACGGATGAAAGTGATATTTCCATTATTGATGGTGTAACAGAAAAGGTTCATTCTTATACAGTTGGACCGATTGTTGCAAACGGAGATCCGATTGGAGCCGTCATTATTTTCTCAAAAGAAGCCATTATAAGCGAGATCGAGCATAAAGCGGTTAATACTGCTGCCAGTTTCTTAGCGAAACAAATGGAACAGTAAGGGTATATTGATTTTAGAAGTAGCAATCTTTCCTAATTATGATCTTTCTTTTTGAGAAATCAATTATTTGGAGATATATGTATATTGAATGAAGGTAGCACTTTGCTACCTTTTTTCGTTGAATATTTTTAACATTTAGGAACTCATTATTACCCGTGTTGGTAAGGGAGTTTGTTCTTTTCTTTATGATATAATACGAGAGGTGAGAATAGAAAAAGGAGTTTTCTTGTATGGAAGCGAAGAAGTATCAAGCCTTTTGGCGTGGGGCTATTATATTAACGATTGCAAGTTTCGTTACAAAAGTATTAAGCGCTTTTTACCGTATTCCATATCAAAATATAGCGGGGGATATTGGGTTTTATATTTACCAACAAATTTACCCGTTTTATGGATTTTGTTTAATTTTAGCTACTTATGGATTTCCTGTTATCATTTCGAAAATGGTTGCAGAACGACTAGAGCGGGGAAAACAAAAAGAAGCAGAAGAAATTATTTGTGTATCTTTTTGGTTCTTATTAGGGATTGGTTTTATAGGCTTCTTTACACTGTTTTTTGGGGCCGAAACAATTGCGGTAGCTATGGGCGATATACACTTAGATAAGTTACTACGTGTTATTTCATTTTCATTCTTATTGATGCCATTTTTGTCTGTAGCAAGAGGGTATTTTCAAGGATTCAATAATATGATGCCAACGGCTGTTTCGCAAGTAATAGAACAAACAATTCGAGTTTCTATTATTGTATTTTTATCGCTATTCCTAATTGCTCACGGATTTGATTTATATACAGTTGGTGCAGGGGCTATGTTAGGCTCAATTGCGGGTGGACTTATTGGGATTATTGTACTTATATTGTATATGCGTCAAGATTTTCGTTCTATATTCTTCAAAAGTGCAGCGAGAATTAAGGGTAAAAGGAAGATAGTTAAAATCCTTTTTTGGCAGGGGTTAGCGATTTGTGTTAGTAATTTAGTGCTTATTTTTATACAGATGGCTGATTCAGTGTCCTTTTACAGCTTACTTATTGGTGCGGGAGAACAGGCTGAAAATGCAAAGGTATTAAAGGGTGTTTATGATAGAAGTATTCCGCTAATGCAATTAGGTACTGTTGTGACGACTTCTTTCTCGTTGTCACTTATTCCGATTATTACAGCGGCGAAGGAAAGAGGAGATCTTTCCTTTATTCAAGAAAAGGTAAAGTTAGCAATGAAAATAACATTTGTTATTGGACTTGCAGCAGCTATTGGACTAACTTGTATTATTCAACCTACCAATATTATGTTGTTTGAAAACAGTGATGGATCAGATGTTTTATCTATTTTATCGTTATCTATTTTATTTAGTTCATTGTCAATTACGACAGCTTCTATTTTACAAGGATTAGGGCAAACGTTTAAGCCAGCGTTATTTGTTGTATTTGGAGGTTGCTTAAAGTTAGCGTTAAATTATATATTCATGCCTTATTTTGGTGTGAAAGGTGCAGCTTTTGCGACTTTATGTGCGTTAATTATAATCTCTGGATTAAATAGTTTGTTGCTTACGAGAGCTGTATCAGGGTCACTTATCAATAAGCGAAATATGTTAGGGATAGTAATTAGTGGTATCTGTATGGGGTTTGTATTAATGATGTTCACACGTGTGTTACAGATGTCTGGATTAGTAATTAATACGGAACATAGAGGAAGCGCGACGCTTGAAGCGTTGTTAGGTGTAGCCATCGGCGGATTGACATATATGTTTTTTATTTTGAAATTACGTGTATTTACAAAAAAAGAATTAGGAACCGTTATGAAACAAGAGAAAAAAGAAGGTTCATTGAAGAAGAGTGGATAGAGGTGACTGGTTGTGAGTGGAATCATTACTATTTTAGGTTTAGGAGCTGGTGAATTAGATCAGCTAACGATGGGTGTATATCGAAAAATAAAAGAAGCAGACCATCTGTTTGTTAGAACGAAGGAACATCCAGTTATAGAAGAATTGGAGAAAGAAGGCGTACAATATACGTCTTTTGATGCTGTATATGAAGCGCATGATACGTTTGAAATTGTATATGAAACAATTGCGAATAAATTGCTAGAACAAGCTGAAGGTACAGAAATTATCTATGCTGTTCCCGGGCATCCACTTGTAGCAGAAAGAACAGTTCAGCTACTGTTAGAAAAAGGAGAAGTTTCAAATGTTGAAGTGCGAATTGAGGGTGGACAAAGTTTCCTTGATCCTATGTTTGCAAGTCTAAAGATTGATCCGATTGAAGGATTCCAATTACTTGATGCTACATCATTTGAAAGAGGGCAATTAGAACTGCGTCAACATTTAATCTTTTGCCAAGTATATGATGCATTCGTTGCATCTGATGTGAAATTAACATTAATGGAGATGTTACCAGATGATTATGAAGTGTATATCGTAACAGCTGCAGGAACTTCATTTGAACAAGTAAAGAAGGTACCGTTGTACATGTTAGATCATGAAACGGAATTGAATAATTTAACGAGTGTGTACGTGCCGCCAGTTCAAGAGCGTGCGTCCTTGTATCAACAGTTTGATGTTCTTAGAGAAATTATTGCGGAACTTCGTGGTCCAAATGGTTGTCCGTGGGATAAAAAGCAAACACATCAATCATTAAAGAAATATTTAATTGAGGAAGCTTATGAAGTGTTGGAAGCAATCGATGAAGAGGATGATGATCACTTAGTAGAAGAATTAGGTGATATATTATTACAAGTTATGCTTCATGCTCAAATCGGAGAAGATGAAGGTTGGTTCTCTATAGATGATATCATTCGAACTCTATCTGAGAAAATGGTTCGTCGCCATCCGCATGTGTTTGGAAATACGGATGTAAACAGCGCTGATGAAGTGATTGCAAATTGGGAAGAAATTAAAAAACAAGAAAAAGGATTCGTGAAAGAATCTGTTTTAAATGGCGTTCCCAAAAGTTTGCCACAGTTACTACGCGCCTATGAAATTCAGAAGAAAGCTGGTAAGGTTGGATTTGATTGGGTTGATGTGCAACCGATGATAGAGAAAGCTTTGGAAGAATGGCAAGAGTTCCAACAAGAGGTTACAAATATGGATGAGGAAAAGATGCTGGGTGAGTTTGGTGATTTACTATTTGCATTTGTTAATATAGCTCGTCATTACAAAATAGATCCAGAAGAGGCGTTACGTTCAACTAATGAGAAATTTACTGGTCGTTTTTTATACATGGAGGCAAAAGTAGCTGAAATGAATAAAGAGATGAAAGATTTATCATTAGAACAGTTAGATGTTTTATGGGAAGAAGCGAAACAAACAGAGCGTTAATAGGGGGATTTGATATGCGTCTAGATAAGTTTTTAAAAGTATCACGTTTAATTAAAAGAAGAACATTAGCGAAAGAAGTAGCTGATCAAGGAAGAATATCTATTAATGGTCAAGTGGCAAAAGCGAGTTCTGATGTGAAAGTAGCTGATGAATTAACAATTCGTTTTGGTCAAAAAATAGTGACTGTGAAAATAAATGAATTAAAAGAAACAACTAAAAAAGAAGATGCAGCAAATATGTATAGCTTAGTTCGTGAAGAAAAAGTAAAAGCGGAAGAAGGCTTGTTCTAAAATCATGTATCCCCTCATACATTACTATTAGCTAGTAAAAACCTATGGGGGGATTTACGTGAATAATGGTTACTCACCTACGTCTTCTAATCAACAAAATGTTTCTGTAGAGCATGACATTATTATGCGTGGCAGGCGTATAATTGATATTACCGGTGTGAAGCAGGTAGAGAGTTTTGATAGCGAAGAGTTTTTACTAGAGACCGTAATGGGTTTTTTAACGATTCGTGGTCAAAATTTACAAATGAAAAATTTAGATGTGGAAAAAGGTATTGTGTCGATTAAAGGGAAAGTTAATGAGATGCTGTATATTGATGAAAATCAAGGGGAAAAAACTAAAGGTTTCTTTAGTAAGTTGTTTAAATGAGCTTAACAATTCAGTTGTATACAATGCTTTCAATGATTGGAATGGGTGCTTGGATTGGAGCGTCTTTAGATACATATCAACGTTTTTTAAAGCGCCAAGAACGTAAACGTTGGCTTGTATTTATACATGATATATTATTTTGGATTGTCCAAGCATTATTCGTCTTTTATGTATTGCTTCTCGTAAATGAAGCTGAGCTACGTATATATGTGTTTTTGGCATTATTATGTGGTTTTGCGGCATATCAAAGCTTATTGAAGGCACTATACATGAAGCTGTTAAATTTTCTCATCTATATTTTTATGCAAACAACATATTTTTTTGTTCGAATTATACAGCTACTCATGATAAAACCTGTTATTATTATAGCGCAGCTATTTATTGCATTTATATTATTCTTATTTCGTATACTGCTTTCAATTGGACATGTGTTATGGAAAATGGTGATTTGGATATTACTTTTCATATGGAAAGTTTTTTTCTGGCCTGTTCGATTTATTGCTTCGCTCATATGGAAACTTCTCCCTAATCGTGTTAAACTTTTTATAGTGAAACATATAGGGTTCCTGCAATATATAGCAAAATTGAAGGGACATATCTTCCAACTATGGGAGCATATAAAAAAGAAGTTAGGGGGACCTCGGAAATGAGGGAACTGAGACAAAGAACAATCGAAAAACAGAGTCCAAATCCTGTTAAAGAGCATATAATACAAACGGATGAGAACAGGAAGCGACTTTATCGCCGTTTAGCGGTTTTTCTTGTCTTTACTTTTACAATTATTGCGAGTATTAGTGTAACGTTTTATCAACAAAACAGTTCCATTAAAGCAAAAGAAGCAAAAGTTAAGGACATGAAAAAAGAACTGGATTCATTAACGAATAAAGAAAAAAGTCTAAAAGACGAAGTTCAAAAGTTAAATGATGAAGAGTACGTATTAAAGATTGCTAGAAGGGATTATTTCTTCTCTGGTAAAGGGGAGATAATTTTTCCTGTTTCTAAGTAGAGTATGTCTTATTGACACTATATTTTAGGATTATATATAATAAAGTAAAATTTGACTTTTTAACCACTAAGGAGGAGCATTTTTTTTATGTCAATCGAGGTAGGCAGCAAGTTACAGGGTAAAGTAACAGGTATTACAAATTTTGGGGCTTTTGTGGAGCTGCCAGAGGGCTTAACGGGTCTTGTTCATATTAGTGAAGTTGCTGATAACTATGTAAAAGATATTAACGATCACTTAAAAGTGGGCGACCAAGTAGAAGTAAAAGTTATTAATGTTGAAAAAGATGGAAAGATTGGTTTATCTATCAAAAAAGCGAAAGAACGTGAAAAAACAGAAGGAGATCGTCCACGTGGTGAATACCAACGCGGTGGTGATCAACAACGTTCTGGACGTCCACAACGTAATAATCGCTCTTTCAACAGAGATAATCGCGGTGGCGGTAACGACCGAGCTCCGAAAGAAACATTTGAGCAAAAGATGGCACGCTTCTTAAAAGATAGCGAAGATCGTTTAACTTCTTTAAAGCGTAACACAGAGTCTAAACGTGGTGGCCGTGGCGCGCGTCGCGGATAATAAGGACGTTTAGTTTTTAACATATAGAGAGGTACCCAGAGTAATGTCTCAGGGTGCTTTTTTATATGTAAAAAATATTTTCAAAAAAGTTTTTGAGATGTGTTGACTTTAATTAGTATCTGATGTAAGATACTAATTGTCCGTTAAATAAGACGACATGGCGGTGTAGCTCAGCTGGCTAGAGCGTACGGTTCATACCCGTGAGGTCGGGGGTTCGATCCCCTCCGCCGCTATATTTAATTTAACGGCCCGTTGGTCAAGTGGTTAAGACACCGCCCTTTCACGGCGGTAACACGGGTTCGAATCCCGTACGGGTCATCTAAAAAGATCATGCAAATTTGCATGATCTTTTTTTGTTAAATAAATTAAGATATACAACACTTCTACAAAATCACCCTATATTTTCTGAATGTTTAATTAAAATCTCGAAAATAACTTACATACCCTGTATATCTGTAGAGTTATTTCGAATAAAAAGTCGAACGATTATAAAAGTGAAAACTGTTGTTTTGACAAAAAAACCAACAATCATCTTTTATAATGACAGTAATTAAACTATGCAGGTGGTGTTAAAAATATGCCTAAAGCAGGAAGGAATACTATGAATACAAGTGCATTGGCAATGAATGAGAGTCAGCTTGATGGAATAAAGTGGACGAGTAAGTTGCGAATGAAATTTGAGCAAGTTTTCTTTAGATGGGGATTTATTATTGTTGTTATTGGTTTTCTTTTGGGACGAGCATATATATTAACAAATATTTTACCGTTTGCACTGCCATTTTTTGCTGCTGTTTATGTTATGAAGCGGGATAAGATGCCGCTAGCATTTTTAGCTCTAATGGGAGGAGCTCTTTCAGTATCGATAGATAATTTGTTTTTTACCTTTGCATCTATCTTTACCTTCTTCATTTATAATATCTTCTTTAGTCGATTTACACGTAAAACTGTTGGACTTGTTCCATTTCAAGTATTTATCTCCGCATTAACCGCACACTTAGTTGTTGTATATTTTGCACAACAAACTGTCACCATGTACGATTTACTCGTTAGTACCATTGAGGCTGGGCTTAGTTTTGTATTAACTATGATATTTTTACAAAGTGTCCCACTTTTAGTGGAAAGGAAAGGAAAACAACAGGCATTAGAGACGGAAGAAATTGTTTGTTTGATTATATTACTAGCATCTGTTTTAACGGGTACAACAGATTGGTTTGTATATGATGCTTCTATTCAACATATTTTTACAAGGTATTTAGTGCTAGTATTTGCATTTATTGCGGGTGCTGCCACAGGGTCTACAGTGGGGGTTGTAACAGGACTAATATTAAGTTTAGCAAATGTGTCTAGCTTGTCTCAGCTTAGCCTTCTTGCTTTTTCTGGATTGCTTGGTGGATTGTTAAAAGAAGGAAAGCGTTTAGGTGTTAGTTTAGGTTTATTAATTGGGACAAGCTTAATTACATTATATGTAGACAAACAGACAAATATTGTAACAACTTTAATTGAGTCAGGTGTAGCGATTGTTATCTTCTTATTAACACCGAAGCTTGTTTTGGATCGTATTGCTAAATTTATGCCAGGTACACAAGAGCATTCGCAAGATCAACAACAATATTTAAGAAGGATGCGTGATGTTACAGCAAATAAAATCAACCAATTTGCAAATGTATTTGCTGCTTTATCTAATAGCTTTTCTGTATATGGGTATGTAGAGGAAGAAGATAAAGAGACAGAAGCAGATTTGTTTTTGAGTACAATTACTGCGAAAACATGTCAAACATGCTTTAAAAAGGATCAATGCTGGGTAGTGAATTTTGATAAAACGTACGATTATATGAAACAAATAATGAATGAAACGGAAGAAGGAACCCTGCAACATAATCGTAAATTAGTTCGTGAGTGGGACAAGCATTGTGTGAGAGGGAAAAAAGTGACGGATTTAGTAGCCGGTGAATTAGATCACTTCTATGAGGGACAAAAATTACGAAAACAAATGAAGGAAAATCGTAGAATAGTAGCGGAGCAACTATTAGGTGTATCAAAGGTTATGGAGGATTTTGCTAAGGAGATACAACGAGAGCGTGAAAATCATCAAGTGCAGGAAGAACAGATTATGCAAGCGTTCCGAGATTTTGGTGTCGAAGTAGAGCATGTTGATATTTATTGTTTAGATAGAGGAAGTATTGATATTGAAATGTTAATTCCAGTTGCATCTAATGAACATGGTGAGTGTGAAAAGTTAGTTGCACCGATGCTTTCAGATATCCTTAAAGAAAATATTGTCGTTAAACATGAAGAAAAGTCTTCTTATCCAAATGGCCATAGTTTAATATCATTTGGTTCGGCGAAGACGTATTCTCTTGATACAGGATTGGCTACAGCTGCAAAAGGCGGTGGATTTGTTTCGGGTGACTCTTATGCGATGATGGATTTAAGTGTTGGTAAATATGCACTTGCGATTAGTGATGGTATGGGTAATGGGCAAAGAGCTCATATGGAAAGTAAGGAAACGGTGAAATTATTACAAAAAATACTCCAATCAGGCATTGATGAAGAAATAGCAATTAAGTCTATCAATTCAATTCTTTCTTTGAGAACGACAGAAGAAATGTTTACGACATTAGATTTAGCTATGGTAGATTTGCGGGATGCGAGTGCAAGGTTTTTAAAGATTGGATCGACGCCGAGTTTTGTTAAACGCGCAAATAATATTTTGAAAATTGAAGCAAGTAATTTGCCGATGGGAATCATCGAAGATGTTGAAGTTGATGTGGTGGGTGAACAATTAAAAACGGGCGATATTCTTATTATGATGAGCGATGGGATTTTTGAAGGAGCACAGCATGTGGAGAATCATGAATTGTGGATGAAACGAAAAATTAAAGAATTGCAAACCGAAGACCCGCAAGAAATTGCTGATATCATTATGGAAGAAGTGATTCGCTCTTGTGATGGTTATATAAATGATGATATGACTATTGTAGTGGCAAAAGTGAAGAAAAATATGCCGAAGTGGGCTACGATTCCGATTGTAGGAATGCAGGCGCAGTAAAATATAAGTGGAATGTTTATCTATAATTTGATTTTAAAAACCTAGGTGAATACCTAGGTTTTTTTGTGGGAAAAGGTAATGTTATTAATTTTGTGAATATACACGGAGGATGTAAGATAAAAATGTAATTTTTGTATATCTTTTTTTTGCACAATGTTTGTAAAAGTTGTACCATTGTAGACAAGGTGACTAAGGTTGCTGTTCTTGTTTAATGAAAGGTGATTGCGAAGTTGAAAGATACATTTGTTGAAAAAGTAGATGACTTTGTAAAGCAGCATGATGTATTAAAGAATGATTCAACAATTGTTGTGGGAGTTTCTGGTGGTCCTGACTCGTTAGCGCTTTTATATTATTTATTAGAAAAAAGAGCGGAAAAACAGTTGGAAATTGTAGTTGCTCATGTGGATCATATGTTTAGAGGTGATGAATCTTATGAGGATTTACAGTTTGTGCAGGGCCTTTGTGAAGAACTGGGAATTATTTGTGAAACGATAAGGATTAATGTATCACAATATCAACAGCAATACGGAATGAATGCACAGGTTGCTGCGAGAGAATGCAGATATGCATTTTTGGAAAGAATAATGAAGAAATATGATGCGAGATATGTTGCTCTTGGACATCATGGAGATGATCAAGTCGAGACAATTTTAATGCGTCTTGTAAGAGGGAGTACTCCGAAAGGATATGCAGGAATTGCAGTGAAGCGTCCTTTTCATAATGGATATTTAATTAGGCCGTTACTTGGCGTAACGAAGGAAGAAATTGTTGATTACTGTAATAAGCTAAATTTAATGCCACGTATAGATCCGAGTAATAAAAAGGAAGTATATACAAGGAATCGATTACGTAAATATGTCCTTCCTCATTTGAAAGAAGAAAATCCACAAATGCATGAGAAATTCCAAAAATTTAGCGTGCAGATGCAAGAGGATGAGGCTTATTTGCAGGAATTAGCTTTTGAGAAAATGAATAAAGTAATTACAAAAAAAAGTGATAAACAAATTAGCTTATCAATTCCTGCCTTTGAATCCATGTCTATGCCTTTACAAAGAAGAGGGATTCAACTAATATTAAACTATCTTTATGAATATAAGATTCCATCTTCTCTTTCTTCTATACATATTGACAAGTTGATTGAGTTTTTTAAGCGGACACAACCTTCAGGTTCACTTGATTTTCCGGGTGATTTGAAAATTGTTCGTTCATACGAGGAGTGTAGCTTTAGATTTAAACAAGAAATTGTCTCTCCTTTTTCACAAGATTTATTAGTACCCGGGACCATTACGCTATTGAACGGGGATGAATTTGTAACAGAGGTGAGCGAAGATATACCAAGTAACATGAATGAAACAGTATTTGTTGCTAAGTATAATGATATATCATATCCACTTCGTATTCGTTCTAGAGAAAATGGAGATCGCATGTCAATACAAGGTATGAATGGCACGAAAAAGATAAAAGCTATTTTTATCGAAGCGAAAGTACCGAAAGAAAAAAGAGAAGAATGGCCGGTCGTTTGTGATGCAAGTGGGACTATTATTTGGGTACCCTTGTTGAAACGATCTGCATTTGCAATTTCGAAAGAGATGGCAAAGAAGGATAAATATATGATTATTCACTACAAAAGCAAGGAGTCTTCCGGGAGGATAATGAAATGATGAATCAAGATATCGAAAAAGTATTAATTTCTGAAGAGCAAATACAAGAAAAGGTGCGCGAACTAGGTGCAATTATTGCAGAGGATTATAAAAACACAGTACCTCTTGCAATTGGTGTACTAAAAGGCGCAATGCCATTCATGGCAGATTTATTAAAGAGAACAGATACATATCTTGAAATGGATTTTATGGCTGTATCTAGTTACGGTCACTCTACAGTTTCAACAGGCGAAGTGAAAATTTTAAAAGATCTTGATACTTCTGTAGAAGGTCGCGATATTTTAATCGTCGAAGATATTATTGATAGTGGTCTTACACTAAGCTACTTAGTAGACTTATTCAAATATCGTAAAGCGAAGTCTGTAAAAATTGTTACATTATTAGATAAGCCAACAGGCCGTAAGGTTGATCTGAAAGCGGATTATGTTGGATTTACTGTTCCACATGAATTTGTAGTAGGGTATGGATTAGATTATAAAGAGCAATACCGTAATCTTCCTTATGTAGGCGTATTAAAACCAAGCGTTTACTCAAATTAATTAAATATAGGCTTCACAATTGTATAGGAAAGTTTTTCTATGTTACGATTTACTATAGTGTTTATGCCGTGAGAGGAGGTTAGGAATGAATCGTATCTTCCGTAATACCATCTTTTATTTACTGATATTCTTAGTAGTAATTGGAATCGTGAGCTATTTTAATGGTTCGACACAAAAAACGACATCAGTTAGCTACGACAAATTCATTACTAAACTAGAAAGCGGTGAAGTGCGTAATGTGCAACTTCAACCGAAAAATGGTGTATTTGAGGTGAAAGGACAATTTAATAACTCTAGCCAAGGAGAACAATTTGTTACTTATGCACCAAATACTGAGGAATTACAAAAGAAAATTAATGATAAAGCGAAAGGTGCCGAAGTTAAGTATCAACCAGCAGAAGAAACAAGTGCTTGGGTAACATTCTTTACTTCAATCATTCCATTTGTCATCATCTTCATTTTATTCTTCTTCTTATTAAACCAAGCTCAAGGCGGCGGTAGCCGTGTTATGAACTTCGGGAAAAGTAAGGCGAAGTTATATAATGATGAAAAGAAAAAAGTTCGTTTCAGAGATGTTGCTGGTGCGGATGAAGAGAAACAAGAACTTGTTGAGGTAGTTGAATTCTTGAAAGACCCTCGTAAGTTCTCTGAAGTTGGTGCTCGTATTCCAAAGGGTGTCCTATTAGTTGGACCTCCAGGTACAGGTAAAACTTTATTAGCACGTGCTGTTGCAGGTGAGGCTGGCGTTCCATTCTTCTCTATCAGTGGTTCTGACTTCGTAGAGATGTTTGTCGGTGTCGGTGCATCACGTGTACGTGATTTATTTGAAAATGCAAAGAAAAATGCTCCTTGTATCATTTTCATTGATGAAATTGATGCAGTAGGTCGTCAACGTGGCGCAGGTCTTGGTGGTGGTCATGATGAGCGTGAGCAAACATTGAACCAATTACTTGTTGAAATGGATGGATTCGGTGCAAACGAAGGTATTATTATCGTTGCTGCGACAAACCGTCCAGACATTCTTGACCCAGCGTTATTACGTCCAGGTCGTTTTGACCGTCAAATTACAGTAGATCGTCCAGATGTAAATGGCCGTGAAGCTGTACTGAAAGTACATGCGCGTAATAAACCACTTGATGAGCATATTAACTTAAGAGCAATTGCGACTCGTACACCAGGATTCTCTGGTGCGGATCTTGAAAACTTATTAAACGAAGCTGCTTTAGTAGCTGCACGTCAAGATAAGAAGAAAATTGATATGAGTGATATCGATGAAGCGACGGATCGTGTTATTGCAGGTCCAGCTAAGAAAAGTCGTGTTATCTCTGAAAAAGAACGTAATATCGTTGCTTTCCATGAAGCAGGTCATACTGTAATTGGTGTTGTTCTCGATGAAGCAGATGTCGTTCATAAAGTAACAATTGTCCCTCGTGGTCAGGCTGGTGGATATGCGGTAATGCTTCCGAAAGAAGATCGTTACTTCATGACGAAACCAGAGTTACTTGATAAAATCACTGGTTTACTTGGTGGCCGAGTAGCTGAGGAGATTGTATTTGGTGAAGTGAGTACAGGTGCTCATAATGACTTCCAACGTGCGACTGGTATTGCAAGACGTATGGTTACGGAATTTGGTATGAGTGACAAACTTGGACCGATGCAATTTGGTAGCTCGCAAGGTGGTCAAGTGTTCTTAGGAAGAGACTTCCACTCAGAACAAAACTATAGTGATGCGATTGCACATGAAATTGATATGGAAATGCAATCAATTATGAAAGAATGTTATGCTCGTGCAAAACAAATTCTTACTGAAAACCGTGATAAACTAGATATTATCGCACAAACGTTACTTGAAGTAGAAACGTTAGATGCAGAGCAAATCAATCATTTATGTGATTACGGCAGATTGCCAGAACGTCCAACATCTTCAGATGATGTGAAAGTAAACATCAACATGAAGAAAGACGATGAAGATAAAGAAGATAAGTAAGAAGTGAAGGAGTGACTATCGTCACTCCTTTTTTGTTTGTTAAAATCTTTGTTAATTACTATTGAGAACTTAGTGGATAAAGTAATTTAAGTAAAACTAGTATTAAAAATTGAAATAGAGAGCAATCTTTTTGTAAAATGATGAGGATAGGAAAGCTGATTATATAAGTATGTGTGATATGATGTTTTTATAAGTTTTATACATACTGCACAAATATAGATTAAATAAGATAAGTGGTGAGAATATGATTTTTGTATTGGATGTAGGGAACACAAATGCTGTACTAGGTGTGTTTGAAGAGGGGGAACTTCGTCAGCATTGGCGCATGGAAACAGATCGTCATAAGACAGAAGATGAATATGGAATGCTTGTAAAGCAATTGCTTGAGCATGAGGGTCTTTCGTTTGAAGATGTGAAAGGTATTATTGTGTCTTCAGTCGTACCACCAATTATGTTTGCTTTAGAGCGCATGTGTGAAAAATATTTTAAAATTAAACCGCTTGTAGTAGGGCCTGGGATAAAAACAGGACTAAATATTAAATATGAAAATCCGCGTGAAGTAGGCGCAGACCGAATTGTAAATGCAGTAGCAGGAATCCAATTATATGGAAGTCCGCTCATTATTGTTGATTTTGGTACGGCTACTACATATTGTTATATTAACGAAGAAAAACATTATATGGGTGGAGTTATTACGCCAGGAATTATGATTTCAGCAGAGGCTTTATATAGCAGAGCAGCAAAACTTCCTCGTATCGAAATTACAAAACCAAGCAGTGTTGTTGGGAAAAATACAGTAAGTGCGATGCAATCTGGTATTCTTTATGGTTATGTTGGACAAGTGGAAGGTATTGTTAAGCGTATGAAAGAAGAAGCTAGACAAGAACCTAAAGTTATTGCAACAGGTGGATTGGCAAAATTAATTTCCGAAGAATCGAATGTAATTGATATTGTAGATCCGTTTTTAACGTTAAAAGGTTTGTATATGTTATATGAACGTAATGCAAATTTACAGCATGAGAAAGGTGAATAAATACGTATGAAAGATTATTTAGTAAAAGCGTTAGCATTTGATGGAGAAGTGCGTGCGTATAGTGTACGTACAACAAATACAGTAAGTGAGGCGCAAAGACGTCATGATACATGGAGAACAGCTTCAGCGGCACTAGGGCGTTCTTTGACTGCGGGTACAATGATGGGCGCAATGTTAAAGGGCGAGCAAAAGTTAACGATTAAGGTAGAAGGTAACGGTCCAATTGGCCCTATCTTAGTAGATGCTCATGCAAATGGAGATGTACGTGGTTATGTAACGAATCCGCATGTTGATTTTGAAGGAACAGAACAAGGGAAGTTACGTGTATATCAAGCGGTAGGTACAGAGGGGTTTGTAACTGTAATTAAAGATATTGGAATGCGTGAGCCGTTTATTGGTCAATCTCCAATCGTTTCAGGAGAATTAGGAGAAGACTTTACGTATTATTTTGCAGTTTCTGAACAAACGCCTTCTTCTGTAGGTGTTGGTGTTCTTGTAAATGGAGATGATAGCATATTAGCGGCAGGTGGATTCATCCTTCAAATTATGCCGGGTGCGCAAGATGAAACGATTTCATTTATTGAAGACCGTTTACAAAAGATTCCACCTGTATCAACGTTGATTGAACAAGGTCTTTCTCCGGAAGAGCTACTATATGCAGTTCTTGGAGAAGATAAAGTAAAAGTATTAGAAACAATGGATGTTCAATTTAATTGCACATGCTCACGAGAGCGTATTGAGAGTGTATTAATTAGTTTAGGTAAAACAGAGTTAGAGCAAGTTCGTGAAGAAGAGGAAGAGACAGAAGTTCACTGTCATTTCTGTAATGAACGATACAAGTTCTCTAAAGAAGATATTACAAATTTAATCGAGAATTTGTAATAAGGGAATTAAGAGGAGCAATCCTCCAAATGAATTGACAAACAGGGAATTTTCTGACAAAATCTAAATATAGATAAAACCAATAAAAATACTCGGTGTTAGGAGTGACAGGAATGCGAGTGGCACAATCAGTTTCAGAATTAATCGGGAAAACGCCGATCGTTAAGTTGAACCGCATCGTAGAATCAGACAGCGCAGATATATACTTAAAATTAGAATTTATGAATCCGGGGAGTAGTGTTAAAGATCGTATCGCATTAGCTATGATTGAAGATGCTGAAAAAAAGGGATTATTAAAAGAGGGCGATACAATCATTGAGCCGACAAGTGGTAACACAGGAATTGGTTTAGCGATGGTAGCGGCTGCTAAAGGATATAATGCAATCTTAGTAATGCCAGAAACAATGAGTATTGAGCGTCGTAATTTATTACGTGCTTACGGTGCGGAATTAGTATTGACTCCAGGGCCTGAAGGAATGGGTGGAGCAATTCGTAAAGCGACTGAATTAGCAAAAGAACATGGCTACTTTATACCACAACAGTTCAAAAACCAATCGAATCCAGAAATTCACCGTTTAACAACAGGTCCAGAAATTATTGAACAAATGGGCGACCAATTAGATGCGTTTATTGCAGGTATTGGTACAGGTGGAACGATTACTGGTGCTGGTGAAGTACTGAAGGAAGCGTATAAAGATATTAAAATTTATGCAGTAGAACCTGCAGATTCACCAGTATTATCTGGTGGGAAGCCAGGTCCACATAAAATCCAAGGAATTGGGGCGGGATTTGTTCCGGAGACGTTGGATGTAGAAGTATATGATGAAATTATTCAAGTGAAAACAGAGCAAGCATTTGAATATGCGAGAAGAGTGGCTAAAGAGGAAGGTATTTTAGTTGGTATCTCTTCAGGCGCAGTTATTTATGCAGCAACAGAGGTTGCGAAAAAGTTAGGTAAAGGGAAAAAGGTACTTGTTATTATCCCGAGTAACGGTGAACGTTATTTAAGTACACCACTTTATCAATTTGAATCCTAATTAAACGCGATTGAAAAAGCATCCTTGAAAAAGGGTGCTTTTTCTTTTGGGATTGGAAATAGGAAAAGAGTGAATGACTAGAAAACTTCATGTAAAATAAGAGGTAGTATAATTAAATTATTTTCACTAGCCTTCGAGTATAATCAATCTCTATATAAATAACTTATGTAGTTTGAGCTGGTTTATCTAAGAGGGTGGGATAAAAGAAGACGGGGTGTTGATATGCAACGAAGAAAATCTTTAGCGCTTTCTATTCCATATCAGTTAGATTTCTTTAAGCAATATAAATTTCTTTCTCAGGGTAAATCGCAACATATTTTGTTAGAAAGCGGCCGTGGCGGTCGTTATAACATTGTAGGGCTGAACCCAGTAGCGGTAATCCGAGGGAAGGATGAAACGTTACATATAAGTGAAAGTGGTAAGGAAACAATAAAACGAGGGAATCCGTTAGATTTAATGCAAGAATATATGGAACAATGGAAGACGGACTATAACCCAGAGTATCCGCCTTTTCAAGGTGGTGCAATTGGCTATTTCAGTTATGACTGTATCCGTTATATTGAAAAGCTGCCTTCTCTTGCGGAAGATGATATTGATATACCTGACATCTTCTTTTTATTATTTGATGACGTATTTGTCTATGATCAAAAAGAACAAGTGTTATGGGTTATTACGCATTATGTAGATAAATATGAAGAGGCGAAAGAACGGCTAAATGAGTGGAAGAGTCTTTGGATGACAGAAGCGCCTGAAGTGACCGTGCCCTTTGAAAGTCCTGAAAAGAAAAGTGAAGCAGTTGCTTTTACTGAAGCTGGCTTTATGAAGGCAGTTGAATGTATTCAAGAATATATTGGAGCGGGTGATGTGTTCCAAGTAAACTTGTCGACGAGACAAGAAAGAACGTTACAGACACACCCACTAGAAATTTATACAAGTCTTCGTGAAATTAATCCATCTCCATATATGGGTTACCTGGAGCTTGGGGATTTTCAAATCGTTAGTGGATCGCCAGAGTTGTTAATTAAGAAACAAGGAACTGAAGTAAGTACAAGACCGATTGCTGGAACGAGATCTAGAGGCGCGGATGAGCAAGAGGATGAAGAATTAGCAAGAGAATTAATTGAGAACGAAAAAGAAAGAGCAGAGCATGTAATGCTTGTGGATTTAGAAAGAAATGATTTAGGACGTGTTTGTAAATATGGCACTGTAGAAGTAGATGAATTTATGGTAATTGAGAAATACTCACATGTTATGCATATTGTTTCTAATGTGCGTGGTGAGGTGGAAGAAGATAAAGATGCTTTTGATTTAGTGAAGGCTGTATTCCCTGGGGGAACAATTACTGGTGCCCCAAAAATACGTACGATGGAAATTATTGAGGAATTAGAACCTGTTCGAAGAGGGATTTATACAGGGTCAATCGGTTGGATTGGTTATTCTGGAGATACAGAATTGAATATTGTAATTAGAACACTTCTTGCTAAAGATGGAAAAGCTCATGTACAAGCAGGGGCGGGAATTGTAATTGATTCAAATCCGGAAAATGAATATAAAGAGTCGTTAAAAAAGGCGATTGCTTTATGGCGTGCAAAAGAACGTAGTGAAGAAACGGTTAGGTGAGAGAAATGATATTAATGATTGATAATTATGATTCTTTTACATTTAATTTAGTGCAGTTTCTTGGAGAACTTGGACAAGAGCTCGTTGTTAAACGTAACGATGAAGTGACCATTTCAGATATTGAGAATATGAAACCAGATTTTCTAATGATTTCTCCAGGTCCGTGCAGTCCTAATGAAGCTGGGATTAGTATGGAAGCTATTAAATACTTTGCTGGAAAGACTCCGATTTTTGGTGTTTGTCTAGGGCATCAATCTATTGCACAAGTGTTTGGGGGAGAGGTTGTCCGTGCAGAGCGATTAATGCATGGAAAAACGTCGCTTATGCATCATGATGGAAAGACGATTTTTTCGGATATTCCTAATCCGTTTACTGCGACGCGCTATCATTCCCTTATTGTTAAGAAAGAGACGTTACCCGATTGCTTAGAGGTAACATCTTGGACAGAGGAAGGGGAAATTATGGCACTTCGTCATAAGACATTACCGATAGAGGGTGTGCAATTCCATCCAGAATCTATTATGACTTCTCATGGGAAAGAGCTGTTGCAGAATTTCATTCGTAAATACAGTCCAAGTGCGACATTATGTTAATTTACGTAAATGGTCAGTATGTAGAAGCAAGTGAAGCGAGAATTTCTCCTTATGATCATGGTTATTTATATGGTCTTGGAGTTTTTGAAACGTTTCGTATTTATAATGGTCATCCTTTCTTATTGGATGATCATTATAACCGTTTAATAGAGGCGCTGGATACATTGCAAATTAAATGGACAATGACAAAAAATGATGTGATGCTTATTTTGAAAGATTTACTCGCTAAGAATGAATTGAAGCATGCATATGTACGTTTTAATGTATCGGCGGGTATAGATGAAATAGGATTACAAACGGAAATGTATGAAGAGCCTTCTGTTATTGTTTTTATAAAACCTTTAACAGCTCCAGGGGATGTAGTGGAAAAAGAAGGTGTTATTCTAAAACAAGTGCGAAATACACCGGAAGGGACATTTCGCCTGAAGTCTCATCACTATTTAAATAATATTTTAGGAAAGCGTGAAATTGGAAATGTTGTGAGTAAGGAAGGTATTTTCCTCACTGAAGCAGGTTATGTTGCAGAGGGCATTGTTTCGAATCTATTTTTTGTGAAAGGTGATGTTTTATATACACCTTCGTTAGAGACAGGGATTTTAAATGGTATCACTCGTGCGTTTATTATAAAGAGTGCTGAAGAATTAAATATAGAAGTAAAGGAAGGTTTCTTTACAAAAGATGAGCTACTTTCAGCGGATGAAGTCTTCGTAACAAACTCCATTCAAGAAATTGTTCCGCTTTATCGTATAGAAGCGCAGGATTTCCCGGGTAAAGTAGGAGTGGTTACAAAAAGTTTAATGTACCTTTATGGAATGCAAAGAGAGAAATTATGGAGCAGAAATGAATTACGAAGAGGAGATGTGTAGTTTGAAGTGGGATTATGATTTGCGCTGCGGCGAATATACATTGAATTTAAATGAAAAAACATTAATTATGGGGATTTTAAATGTAACACCAGATTCGTTTTCTGATGGTGGGAGTTACAACGAGGTAGATGCTGCGGTACGTCACGCAAAAGAAATGCAAGGTCAAGGTGCTCATATTATTGATATTGGTGGCGAATCTACTCGCCCAGGTTTTGCTAAAGTATCAGTAGAAGAAGAAATAAAGCGAGTTGTCCCGATGATTCAAGCAGTTTCAAAAGAAGTAAAATTGCCTATATCTATCGATACATATAAAGCTGAAGTTGCAAAGCAAGCAATTGAGGCTGGTGCTCATATTATTAATGATATTTGGGGAGCGAAGGCGGAGCCAAAAATTGCTGAAGTCGCAGCTCATTATGATGTACCCATCATTTTAATGCATAACCGCGATAATATGAATTATCGTAATTTAATGGCGGATATGATTGCTGATTTGTATGACAGTATTAAAATTGCTAAAAATGCTGGTGTGCCAGATGAGAATATTATTTTAGATCCAGGTATCGGTTTTGCTAAAACACCTGAGCAGAACTTAGAGGCGATGCGTAATTTAGAACAGTTAAATGTGCTAGGTTATCCAGTTCTCTTAGGTACTTCGAGAAAGTCCTTTATTGGGCACGTATTAGATTTGCCAGTGGAGGAACGCCTTGAGGGAACAGGAGCTACCGTTTGTCTTGGTATTGAAAAGGGCTGTGAGTTTGTTCGTGTCCATGATGTGAAAGAAATGGTGCGTATGGCTAAAATGATGGATGCGATGATTGGTAAGGGGGTAAGGTAATTGGATAAAATTTATATCCATGATATGGAGTTTTATGGTTATCATGGTGTGTTCCCAGAGGAGAATAAATTAGGTCAGAGATTTAAAGTTGACTTAACGGTGGAGTTGGATTTAAAGCGTGCAGGGGAAAGTGATGACTTAGAGCATTCGGTCAATTATGGAGAGCTTTTCGAATTATGTAGAAAAGTTGTTGAGGATAGAAAGTATAAGCTTGTGGAGAGTATCGCTGAAAATATTGCTGCAGATATATTAAAACAATATGAAAGTATTTCACGCTGTACAATTAAGGTAATTAAGCCAGATCCACCGATACCGGGTCATTATCGTGCTGTAGCAGTAGAAATTACGAGAGAACGTCCATGAACAATATAGCTTACATTGCATTAGGGTCAAATATTGGAGAGCGTTATACGTATCTAACTGAAGCGATTCAGTTTTTAAATAAAAATCCTTATATTCAGGTTGATGATATTTCATCTGTATATGAAACTGAGCCAGTTGGCTATACTGACCAAAGTTGCTTTTTAAATTTAGTTATAAAAATTTCTACCAATTTATCACCACAAGAGTTATTGAAAGTAACACAAAAAGTAGAAAATGACCTAGGAAGAAAAAGGGAAATTAGGTGGGGGCCGAGGACTATCGACCTTGACATTTTACTTTATAATCAAGAGAATATTGAAGCAGAGAATCTTATTGTTCCGCATCCGCGGATGTTTGAAAGAGCTTTTGTTATCGTTCCGTTGTTAGAGATTAATCAAGACATAAAACAAAACATTTCACGTTCACAAGTAGAAGAAATGAAAAGGCGAGAGGGAGTAACGGTATGGAAGCAGAAAAATGGGGAAGACGCATTCGTGCTTTTCGAAAGCTAAAAGGCTATACACAAGAAGGTTTTGCTAAAGAACTAGGGGTATCTGTATCTGTTTTAGGTGAGGTTGAGAGAGGGAATAGATCGCCTTCTCAAGATTTTGTAGTAGAAGTTGCTAAGGCATTAAATGTTTCGATAGAGGAATTAATGCCAAAGTGATTGTACAGGAAGGAGTAGGTTGATTGTTAAAGATTGCAAATATCGAGATGAAAAATCCGGTTGTACTAGCACCGATGGCGGGAGTGTGTAACTCTGCATTCCGTTTAACAGTAAAAGAATTTGGTGCCGGCTTAGTTTGTGCTGAAATGGTAAGTGATAAGGCAATATTACTTAATAATAAAAGAACATTAGATATGTTATATATCGACGAGAGAGAAAAGCCATTAAGTTTACAAATTTTTGGTGGAGAGAAAGAAACTCTTGTAGATGCTGCGAAATATGTAGATAAATATACGACAGCAGACATAATTGATATTAATATGGGTTGTCCAGTGCCGAAAATCGTTAAATGTGATGCGGGGGCAAGGTGGCTTTTAGATCCGAATAAAATATATGAAATGGTAGCAGCGGTTGTAGATGCTGTAGAAAAGCCGGTTACAGTTAAAATGCGTATCGGTTGGGATGAAGAACATATTTTCGCAATAGAAAATGCTAGGGCTGTTGAGCGTGCTGGTGGCCAAGCTGTGGCGGTTCACGGACGTACACGAGTGCAAATGTATGAAGGAAAAGCGGATTGGGATATTATTAAACAAGTAAAACAATCTGTAAATATCCCAGTTATCGGAAATGGTGATGTCGCAACGCCGCAAGATGCAAAGCGTATGCTTGATGAAATTGGTGTAGATGGTGTTATGATTGGTCGTGCGGCTCTTGGAGATCCGTGGATGATTTATCGTACGGTAAAGTATTTGGAGACAGGTGAATTAATGCCGGAACCAACAGTGCGCGAGAAAATTGATGTATGTATGTTACATCTAGATCGTCTTATTGACTTAAAGAACGAAAGTGTCGCTGTAAGAGAGATGAGAAAACATGCAGCTTGGTATTTAAAAGGTGTTCGTGGTAATGCGAGTGTACGTAATGGTATTAATGCTTGTAACACAAGGGAAGACCTTGCGAATGTGTTAGGTACATTTGTAGAAGAAGTGGAAGCGAAACAACAAACAATTTACGTTGGTTAATAATGGACATAGGAGATTGACATTCTTCTATACACTTCCTATAATTACGTGAAAGAAAGAAGAGCTGCCAGTTAGTTGCTGGCAGTTTTTCTAGTTGAGTAGAAAATGCTATACTGTATATATTGTAAAATTAAATAGAGCTGGAGTGATATCAATATCATGGATAACATGAACCACGAAGAATTAAACGACCAATTGATTGTTCGTCGTGAAAAGCTACATAATTTACGTGAACAAGGAATTGACCCGTTCGGTAAAAGATTTGAACGCACAAATTCAACAACTGATTTAGTGAGTCTATATGGAGAATTCTCTAAGGAAGAATTAGAGGAGAAGGAAATCGCTGTTTCTATCGCTGGTCGTATTATGACAAAACGCGGAAAAGGGAAAGCTGGATTTGCACACGTTCAAGATTTACATGGACAAGTTCAAATTTATGTTCGTAAAGATGCTGTTGGAGATGATGAGTACGAATTATTTAAAACAGCAGATTTAGGTGATTTAGTAGGTATTGAAGGTAAAGTGTTCAAAACAAACGTTGGAGAACTTTCAGTAAAAGCAACAGGCTTTACGCTATTAACGAAATCTCTTCGTCCATTACCAGATAAATACCATGGATTAAAAGATGTTGAACAACGCTACCGTCAACGTTACTTAGACTTAATTACAAGTATGGAAAGTCGTGAAACGTTCGTTACTCGTAGTAAAATCATTCGTGAGATGAGAAGATACCTAGATGACAACGGTTATCTTGAAGTGGAAACACCTATGATGCATGCAATTGCAGGTGGAGCTTCTGCGCGTCCTTTCACTACACATCATAATGCGTTAGATATGGAATTATATATGCGTATCGCAATTGAGCTACATTTAAAGCGTCTTATTGTGGGTGGTTTGGAAAAAGTATATGAGATCGGCCGTGTATTCCGTAATGAGGGTGTATCAACTCGTCATAACCCTGAGTTTACGATGATTGAATTATATGAAGCATACGCTGATTATAAAGATATTATGAAGTTAACAGAAGATATGGTTGCTCATATCGCGAAAAAAGTACTGGGTACAACAACAATCCAGTATGGTGATTATGAAATTAATCTAGAACCAGAATGGACACGTCTTCATATGGTAGATGCGATTAAGCAATACTCTGGAGCTGATTTCTGGAATCCGATGAGTGTAGAAGAAGCGCGTGAGCTTGCAAAAGAACATAATGTAGAAATTAAAGATACAATGGAAGTTGGTCATATTATAAATGAATTCTTCGAACAAAAAGTAGAAGATAAATTAATCCAACCAACATTTATTTACGGTCATCCGGTAGAAATCTCGCCGCTTGCGAAAAAGAATGATGAAGATCCAAGATTTACAGATCGTTTCGAATTATTTATCGTTGCGCGTGAACATGCAAATGCATTCACTGAGTTAAATGATCCAATCGATCAAAAAGAACGTTTTGAAGCGCAATTAAAAGAGCGCGAACAAGGTAATGATGAAGCTCATATGATGGATGACGATTATATTGAAGCTCTTGAGTACGGTATGCCTCCTACGGGTGGATTAGGAATCGGTATTGATCGTCTAGTTATGTTATTAACAAATGCACCATCTATTCGTGATGTATTATTATTCCCTGCTATGCGCCATAAACAAGACTAAGCTTTGGAGATTTCTCCAAAGCTTTTTTTATTTGAGCATGAGTTGCGTGGGTATAGTAAGTCTTGATAGTGCGAGAAATTATATTTATATAGAAGAAATGTGCTGTTTTTATACTTTTTTACTAAGTTAAAAATTTTATTAGAAAAACTATTGCATTTTAATAATCAAACTGGTATATTTATATTCGTTGCCACGAAAGGTAACAAACAAAACAAACGAAAAACAACTTATTGAAAAAAGTTGTTGACGAAAATATAACGAAATGTTATATTGATAAAGTTGCTTCTGAGCGACGAAGTAGTTCTTTGAAAACTGAACGAAACAAACAACGTGAAACGTCAATTTTTATTTTAGATGCTAGACAAACTAACTTTATTGGAGAGTTTGATCCTGGCTCAGGATGAAC